>NZ_JBILQX010000011.1:0-45797 GCF_044372965.1 Elstera sp.
GCGCCATTGATCTTATCAACGCCAATCGTACCGAAGAGGTCTTGAGCGTGATCGAACGGCTCGATACGGGGGCTTACGTCTGACCCTGCTATGACCGACCGTAAAGCCCGCGATCTTGATCTTCTCGATGCCCTGGATGCCCAGACCGGAATTGCCTTCGAAGGCGAGGTCTGGCGCATTACCCGCCAAGGCCGGGATGTTTTGGAAGGCGCGTCCGCGAGCGGGCGCTGGGATCCTGGGCATTTCGACGTGCTTTATACCTCGCTGGAGCGCGACGGGGCGTTGGCAGAGGTTTATTTCCACTTGAGCCGCCAGCCGGTTTTCCCATCGAAGCTCGTGTCGATCCTGCATAAAATCCGCGTGCAAACCCGCCGAACGCTGAAGCTCGCCGATATGGCGGCGCTGTCGGCCTTGGGGATACTCTCCGAGCGCTATGCTGACCTCGATTATAGCCGCAGTCAGGAGATCGCCGACGCGGCTTTCTTTTTGGGCTTCGATGGTCTCCTCACCCCCAGCGCCCGCGCCCCGTGTCAAAATCTGATTCTGTTCCTGGATCGGCTCGACCCCGGCGACCTTGAGGTGCAGGCCGCCGAACCGGTCGATTGGAATGTTTGGCGCAATAACCGCCCCTAACGCCGCGCCAGCACCAGCGCCCCCAGAATCACCGCCCCACCCAGCGCCTGATCGAGGCTGGGGGTTTCGGCATAGACCGCCCAACCCCCCAGCATTGCCAGCACCGGACCCGCCAGCAGCATCACCCCGCCCGAGGCGGCGGGGAGGCGGGCGAGCGTAATCAGCGTCAACCCCTGCCCCATTGCCTGACTGATGAGCCCGAGGCCGATGACGGCGGCCCAGCCGGTCGCGCTATGGGGGAATTCCACCCCGCCGCGAAACGCCGCCAAAATCAGCGCGGTGCCGACCGAACCCAGGCTGGTCCACAGAATCACCGTCCAATCGCTGACCAACCCGGCGAGGCGGCGCGTCAGCAGCAGGTAGAGGGTGTAGAATAGGCAGGCGATCAGGGCCAAACCGTCGCCCAGCGCGAGGCCCGCGGCCTTATGGGGCCAGCCGGTCATCACCGCCGCGCCAACAAGGGCAACGAGCAGGGCCAACAGTGCCCGCCCCGCCGGTTTTTCCCGAAACAGCGCCCAGGCGCCCAGCGCCACCAGCAACGGCGAGAGGTTGGCAAGAAAGCTGGCATTGGCAATGGCGGTATGCATCAGCGCAAAATGATAGGTGGTGAGATCGGCGGCGAAAGCGGCCCCCGCGCCCAGTAACAGCGCGCCGACCTTCACGGTTGGGCGCAGGCTCGCCCCGCCGATGGCCCGGCCCCGCATCCAAGCGGTGACGGCGATCCAGGCCAGCAGTGCAATCGTCAGCCGCCAGAAGGCGCTATCCGCCGGGCCGATATCGACCTTGCGCACCATCAACGGCCCCGCGCCGATGGCGACCTGGGCGAGCAGCAGCAACAGCACGGCTTGGGTGGGGCGCATCGGGCCTCGCGCGGAAAACGGCAGGGATAAACGGATACTGGTCATAGCGCGGCCCTCCAAAAAACCATAGCGGAAGGATGGCGCGGCGCTTACCATAGATCAAAGCAATAGATTTGATCTTTCCATCAGGTTTTGTGATGCGACCAACCTTCGATATCGATCTGCTGCGCTGCTTCGTCGCCACCGTCGATCACGCCAGCCTCACCTTGGCGGGCGATAAGCTCGGGCGCAGCCAGCCCGCCGTAACCGCGCAGATCAAACGCCTGGAAGCTATGATCGGGCGGCCCCTCCTCACGCGCGGGCGCAATGGCGCGCATCCCACCGAAGACGGGGTGCGCCTGCTCGGCCACGCCCGCCGCCTGCTGCGCGATCACGACGCCGCCGTCGATGATCTGCTGGCGATTGGGGCAGAAGGGCTCATTCGGTTTGGCGTGCCCGACGATTATGAAGGCCCCTTCGTCACCCCGCTGATTGCCGCCTTCACGCGGGCACAGCCGCGCGTGAATTTGGAAGTCCATTGCGCGTGTAGCCAAGTTTTGCGCGCGCGCCTTGCCGTCGATCAGCTCGATTTGGTGCTGTGCACGCGCCTGCCGGGGGCGGAGGAAGGGCAACTCGTGCGCCGTGAGCCATTGCAATGGATCGGCGCGATGGATCATCGGTTAGAAAGCCAACGCCCGCTGCCCCTTGCGCTCTTCACCGAAGATTGCGCCTTTCGCCCGCACGCGCTGGGGGCCTTGCAGGCGGCGGGGATTCCGATGCGCAACGCCTATACCGGCTCCAGCTTCGCCGGGATTCTCTCCGCCGTCAGCGCCGGGCTCGCGATTACCGTGCTGGCACGGGGCACGGTGCCGCCGGGCTTCCGCGTGATGGGGGCGGAGGAAGGGCTACCGCCGCTGCCGGAAACCGACATTGCCCTCTATCAGCGCGAGAGCCTGAGCCCCGCCGCCCGCCTGTTCGCCCGGCATGTGATCGAGGGCTTGGGGGCGGCGCGAGGCTAACCCCTCCGCCCCACCAAGGCCCACACCCGATGCGGCACCAGCAGCGAATCGCCGGGAAAATCGGCCGCGAGCAACGCCGTCAGCGCGTCGGAAAACCGGGCGACTTCCTCCGGCGGCAGGCTGGCGGCCACCCCGGCACTCGCACGAATGCGGCCCACCCAGGCGGCGGGGGTATAGGGAACGGCGAGATCGAAGGAAAGGCTTTCAAGGCCGGTAAACCCGGCGCAGGAGAGATCCTCGAACCAGGCTGGATAAATCCCCGTGCCGCCCGCGAACCGCCAGGCCGGATTGAAATTGAGAATCAGCGCTTCGGTCGCCGCCACCAGCGAGCCCGGCAGCGGTAGCCAGTCGAAATGCGCAATGACCATCCGCCCGCCCGGCACCAGCAGCCGATGCATCTCGGCGGCGGCTTTTGGGCGGTCGAACCAGTGCCAGCATTGGCCCGCCGTAATCGCGTCGAAACTGCCATTGGGGAGCGGAACCGCCTCGGCTTTTCCCTCCAGATAAGTGACCGAAACCCCCGCCTCGGCATCCAGCGCGCGGGCTTGCACCAGCATGGGAGCCGCTGGATCGATCCCCGTCACCACGGCCCCGCGTTGGGCGAATTGGCGCGCGAGCGTGCCGGTTCCCGTGCCGACATCGAGCAGGCGTTGCCCTGGTCCGCCGACGCCGAACCCCGCCAGCCGGTCGAGCAATTCGGGCGGAAACCCGGCGCGATGCTGGCGGTAATCTTCCGCCGTTTTGCCGAAATCAACCATTCTGCCCCTCCTTGGGTAAAGGCTGCGCCGCCGCTTCCGCCAATAGCCACAGCCGGAAAGGTTCGAGGGCCGGTCGCGCGTGCCGCTTGCACCGCAGCCCATAGTGATAGCCGCTGCGGGTGAAGCCCAGCGGGGCGGCCAAACGCCCGCTCGCCACATCCGCCGCGACCAAATGCCAGGGAGCGAGACACACGCCGAGCCCGGCACTCGCCGCCTCCAGCGTATAATAATAATGCTCGTAGCGGGGGCCGTCGAACCGGGTTTCCGCCCAGCCGATCCGGGCGGCCCAGGCGGGCCAAGCCTCAGGCCGGGTTTGGGTGTGGAGCAAGGGCACGCGGCGCAAATCGTCCCGGCGCGCAATCTGGGCCGCGAGCGCCGGGGCGGCGACGGGGCCGAGCCATTCCGGGAAGAGTGGATGAAAGCGCGACGCGGCGGGGGCTTCGGGCTCCACGGTAATCACCGCGTCGAACCGCGCCCGGTCGGGATCAACCGGGCCATCGGCAGCGCTGAGACGCACGTCAATCCCCGGATGTTCGGCGGTGAAGCGATGCAAGCGCGGGATCAGCCAGCGCATCAAAAAAGTGCTGAGGCAGGAAATATCCAAGACCGCCGCCTGCCCGGCGCGCGCGGCTTGGGTTGCGGCCTCAAGCTCATCGAAAGCCCCCGCCAATCGCGGCGCGAGGGCGCGGCCCGCGTCGGTGAGGCGCGGTTTGCTCTTAGGCCCGTCGAACAGCGCCACGCCCAAGTCTTCTTCCAGGAGCCGTACCTGACGGCTAACCGCGCCGGGCGTGACGCTCAACTCTTCGGCGGCGAGTATCATCCGCCCATGGCGGGCGGCGGCTTCGAAGGCGCGCAGAGCACCCAGCGGCGGGAGAGTCCGTTTCATATGTGTGATTTAATCACATAAAAATGCCGAAAGGATCGTTTTCTTTGGGCCGTAAACCCAGCGCACACTGGCTCGAAACAACCTAAAAAGGAGCCTGATTATGCCGTTCATTCGCACCGCTGTGCGCGCCGGAACCAGCGTTGAAATCAAAAAGAAAATCGTCCAAGGCATTCATACCGCCCTTGTCGATGCCATCGGCATGCCCAAAGATGAACTGTTCAACCTCGTCAGCGACTATACCGACGAAAGCTTCTTTTTCGACCGGGGCTTCAACGGAATCGCCCGCTCCGACTCAATGGTCGTTGTGGAAATTACCCTGCGGCGCGGGCGCAGCGACGCGATGAAGCGCGATCTTTATGCGCAGATTGCCGCGAACCTGAACCGCGATGCGGGTGTGTCGCCGAAAGATGTTTTCATCTTCTGTCACGAAAATGATTATTCCGATTGGTCGGTGGGCAATGGTGTTTTTGCCATGGCGCTCCAGCAGCAGCGCGGGGCCGACTAAAACCCAATCGGCGAAACTTGCGGAACGGGGGGGCGGGCGACCGTTCCTTCGTGGGCGATCAACTGCCGCACCTGCCGCACCAATTTCAGCATCGCTGCATCGTGAATGCCAAGCTCGGTCAAATGGTCGGCGGTATTTTCTAGATAGGCTTGATTACTCCCCCGCTCGCCGTGGCTGCTGGCGATCAGCCGCGCGGTAAGATCGGCGGGTAAGCGCCCGGCATATTGCGGATGGTCGGGAGAGATGACGAAAGTCTGCACCGGCACGCGCGCGCCGCCCTCTAGCCGCGCGGGCACAATGACCGGGCGGTAGGCGTTGTTCGACATTTCCCGCGCCCAGAGATACTCCCGCACCGCGGCCGATTCGGCGGGCGCGACTTGATAGGCAACCCCCTGGCAACAGCCGCCGCGATCAAGACCCAGCACCAAGCCCGGCAGATCGGGCGTGCCGCGATAGCGGTGCGAATAAAGGCAGAAGCGGCGATGGTAGCCGTGCACGACCGCGCGGTGACGGTCGATAAACGGAAAGCCAGGGTCCCAAATCAAGGAACCGTAAGCAAAGACCCAATAAGCCTCGGACGACATGATGGGCTACCCTATCAGGCCTCGCGGGCTACCGAAACCGGCGGAACTTTGGCCGGGCGATTTACCAACGCCACCGCCGCCGCCGTTACCGCCATTCCCAACAAGGCGAGCGGGCCGAGGTGTTCGCCGAACAGGCCCCAGGCGACTAGCGCCGTGAGCGGCGGCACCAGATACATGAGGCTCGCCACCCCCGCCGCCGAGCCGCGCTGGATGAGGGTGAAGAACAGCAAAATCGCCCCGACCGATAAAACCAGCACCAGCCACGCGAGCGCAAAAATGAACTCCGGCGTCCAATCCACCCGCATCGGCTCAATCCAAGGGACAATCGCACCATAGACGAGCGTGCAGACGAGATATTGCCACGCCGTGGCGCTGCGCAAATCAGAAGGCACGACGAACCGCTTCTGATACAGCGTGCCAAAGGTAATGGCCAGCAGCGCGAAAACGGCCAGCGCAACGCCCAAGGGCGGCACGCCCGCCTGCGCCGCAAGCTTCTCCCAGAGTACCAGCAGAACGCCGACCAGCCCCAAGCCCAAGCCCGCCCATTGCAGCGGGCGCACGGCAACCCCCAGCAGCCAGCCGCTCGCAGCCCCGGTCAGCAAAGGCTGCAAACCGACGATCAAGGCGACCAATCCCGCCGAAACGCCCAGCGATAGGGCCACGAACACGCCGCCCAAATAGGCCCCGTGTACCAGCAGGCCCGAAACCGCGAGATGGAGTGCCGCTTTCCCACGCGGCCATTTCACCCCGGCCAGCGCCGCGAGCCCCGCGAGGAGTAGGCTGGCGATGGCGAAGCGAATCAGCAGAAACGTTAGCGGATCGGCATGGGGCGTGCCAAGACGCCCACCGATGAAGCCGGTGCTCCACAGGCAAACAAAAGTCACAGCGGGCAGAACATGGGCGAATTGGGTCATCCCGGCACCCTAACACGGCCTGTTTCCCCCCTTGAACGCGGGTTCCTGCACCCGAGCCCCGCAAAAAACGCTGAGGAAAGCCGGTTTCAGTCTGGAAATTCCCTTGGCGGAAACCAGTGTGGCAGGTTAACTGCATTTTAAGGATCGAACGCTCGACCGACGGTTTCTTTGTTTTTGTCCAGCGGGGACGCATGACTTTAAGACCGCTGCTGCGCCGCCCTGGGGTTATTGCGCTGGGGATTTTGCTCCTGCTGGCAGGGGCCTTGGCCCTCGTGTGGCTTTTGGCGAAAGCGCGCCTGGCTGAAACGCTCGAGGCCGAAGCGGCGGCATGGCGCCAGCAGGGCTGGGATATTCGGTTTACGGTCGGCCCCGCCAGCGGTTTCCCGCTCGCCGTTCAGACCGATTTGACCGGGGTTATTCTGCACCGGACCGGCCCCGCGAGCGATTTAACCTGGAAGGCCGACCGGATTGAGGTGGTGTGGAGCCTCTTACAGCCCAACGCCACCCTCATCCGCCTGCCTGCGGACTCGGAACTCAGCCTAACGTCGGGCGAAAAGCGCCTTGCCGGGCACCTCAGCCTTGCCGAGGGCGAGTTGAGCCTCTCCGGCCCGCGCGCGGGCGGCAGTTTGCGCCTAACCATCGACGAGCCGACTTTACACCTCGCCGCCCCCCGGCCCATGACCTTGCGGGCCGAACGGCTGTCCATCGATCTGAAAGATTTAGCGGCGCGTGGGCGCGATCATCTGGTTGCCACCTTGCAAGGTGGGGTTGCGCTGGAACGGTTCACCGCGCCGCAGCTCAACCTGCTGTTGGCCGAACCGCTGACCCTATCCGTCGGGTTAACGGTGATGGGCGATACGCCGGATGCGCTGACGACGCCCGCTTTCTCGGAATGGCGCGACGGCGGCGGAACGGTGGAGTTGCGCCGCCTAATCCTATCGCTCGGTGGCTTTGCCCTGGAAGGGGAAGGAACACTCACCCTCGACCGGTTGATGCGCCCGCTCGCGGCAGGAACCGCCAAAGTGCGCGGCTTTGTCGAAGGGATCGACCGGCTGATTGCGGTCGGCCTTGTGACCGAGCGCGACGGTCGCCTCGCCCGGTTGCTACTCTCGGCGGTTGCAAGTAGCGATCCGCAAACCGGGCAGCCGACACTGTCGGTTCCCATTACCGTGCAGGACGGTTGGCTGCTTCTTGGGCCCTCGCGGCTAGTTCCCGTCCCCCCCTTACCTTTGCCGGACCCGAGTTGATGTACAACCGCGTCGACGGAGTGTCATGAATCGGTCATTCTATTGCACTTGAGCCGCTTCCCCGCCGCTGGCACTCTGCGGTTAGGGCGGTAGCGGAATGTTCTGCCAAAGGTCGAAAGATACTGTGATAACGCTTCAGTCCACTCGCCGTAACATGCTGGCTCAAGGCGGAAGCTTTTTGCTGGTCGCCGCAGGAATCGGAAGCCTTGCTGGCTGCGCCGACCCGGCTAAGTCGCCTCCCTCCGCCTTCACGCCGTCCGGGTCAAGCTGGAACCTGCTGGTTGATCGGCTGGAGGTGGAAGTGACCTACGTCGCCCCCAAGGTCGCCCCCAATATCGATCACACACTCACGCCAACGCCCACCCAAGCCGCCGAGCTTTGGGCGCGGCAAAAGCTCGTTCCGCGCGGGGCGCAAGCTCCCGGAACCATCGCCCGCTTCATTATCCGCCGCGCCAGTATTGTCGAAGTCGCGCTGAGCACGCCGGGCGGTATTCGCGGCCTAATCGTCGATGACGCCGCCTTCCGCTACGATGCGATTTTGGAAGTCGATCTTGAGATTCGCAATGCGACCGGCTTTCGGGATCGACAGATTTCCGTGCGCCGGGATGCAAGCCGGACGGTGAAAGAACGCGCAACCTTCGATGAGCGGCGCGCGACCTGGATTGAACTCACCAATGATCTTGTGACCCAGATAGGCCGCAGCTTCGATCAGGCGATTCCTGCGAATTTCGGACCGGTTCTCACTTATTGAGGGTGCCATGGCAAAATTACGCAAGCTGGTGAAAACCTTGGAAGCCGCAGGCTGGGTTGAAGTCACCCGCCGCGACGGGTTCGCGCAATGGCGGCACGCGGGCACGGGTCGGCGCGTCACGCTGCCGCTCGGCAAGGCCACGCTGCCGCCTTCGGTGGCCGATGGTCTGTTGGTTTACTGCGGCTTGCCCACGAAGGAAGCTTAATCTATGGCTCGCTATCCCGCTTGGTTGCACCGCCCCGTTGATTCTGGCGATGAATTGGTCGTGAGCTTTCCCGACCTGCCCGGCTGCCTTGCCACCGGCGAGACGGAAGAAGAAGCCCTGACCCAGGCCGAAGCCGCGCTAACGCTGCATCTGGAAGGCTTCACCCAAGACGGTATTGCCCCGCCGCCGCCGCAAGCCCTGGGCGCGCATCTCTCAAGTGCCCCGGCGCAAGCGGCCCTGCTGCTGATCATGGCCCGCCCGCCAAAAGCCCCCGCCGTGCGCGTCAATATTACCGTCGATAAAAACCTGCTGGTCGATATTGATGCCGCCGCCGCCGACAGCGGCCATACTCGGTCGGGTTTCTTGGCCGAAGCCGCGCGGCGGATGATGCGGGGATAGCCCCAAGGGCAGAGTGCGGGAGGCTTGTTTGCAAGATCATTGTTATATGCTTGCAAACGCAAATAATATGTCCTATGTCATAGGGCATGACACAGACATCCTTTGCGGCCGTTGTCGGCCTGATCCAAGCCAACGCCTTCCTTGAAGCGCGTTTTTCCTCTGAACTTGCCTCCGTTCACGGCCTCGGCCTGAAGGAAGCGCTGCTGCTGATGCATCTGGAGCGCGCGCCACTCCAGCGCCTCACGCGGGTCGATATTGCCAAACGGCTGCACCTGAACCCCTCCACGGTAACGCGGATGGCGCTGCCGCTGGAGAAAATCGGGCTGGTCGAACGCCAAGCCGACGCGCGCGACGCGCGCCTTGCCTATGTTGCCCTCACCGAGTCCGCTAAGGCGATTGTGCAGGACGTGCGCGCCACCTTCGAGCGCCGGTCGGCCGATCTATTTAAGGATCGCTGGTCGGAGGCAGAAATCGCCACCTTCGCCAGCCTGTTGGGACGGCTTTCCGCCAATACACCCAGCGATCTCGCCGAATGAAAACGCCCTTTGCCCATCTCATTACGGGTGCCACGGGCGCCGGTAAAACCACTTATGCCCGCGCCCTGGCCGACGAGATCGGCGGCGTGCATTTCGCCATCGACGAATGGATGACCGGGCTTTTTGCACCGGACCTTCCCACGCCCATCACGCCGGCGTGGATCTGGGAGCGCGTCGCTCGTTGCGAAACGCTCATCGAAAAACAGGCGCTTCAGGTACTGGGCCGAGGCCTGTCGGCGGTGCTTGATCTCAGCTTCCTGCAAGCCGCCGATCGCCAAAGAATGGCGACGGCGGTTTGGGCGGCGGGGTTCGATGTGCGCTTGCACTGGCTCGACGTTCCCGTCGAAACGCGCTGGCAGCGCGTGGCGCAGCGCAATGCCGAGAAAGGGCCGACGTACACAATGCCGGTCACGCGCCCGATGTTCGACTATATCGAAACGCGCTGGCAGCCGCCTTCGGCGGAAGAGTTTGCCGCCCTCAAGGGAGTTTCTCACGCCACGGCATGACCTTTCTCGAAGCTGTCAAAGGCGAACCTAGCATCGTGAGATTTTCGCGCATCAGGCCGGGATGCAGGGGGCTCAGGGGCCAGGTGATTGCATCTAAGCTGTTTCGGCTGCGTCTCGGCGAATCGGCAGCCAGCGTCCATACGTCCAGCAGCGCAGAAGCCATTCAGCAGGGCCATACCGGAAAACCGACAGCCACAGGCTGCCAAGCCCGGTTAATCCCGCTGCAATGAGCACAGAAATCACCGCAAGCCCCCCGTATCCGAGTTCGGCATAAAGCCCCAAGCCGTTGAAGATTAAAACGGCACACAAGGATTGGCCGAGGTAGTGGCTGAGCGAAACGCGCCCCGCCGTTTCGAGTATCCGTGCTATGCGACCGTCCAGGCGCGCAATCCACCCGGCATAGAGTATCGCCAGACACGGCCCGCCCAGCGCCAGAAAGGGCATGCCGAACCAACGATCATTTGGCACCGTCGCAATGGAAGCCAGAACATACGCGCCATTTCCAAAAGCCGCCCCCACCCAAAGCCCCCATCGATACCGATGGATCAGGCTTAGAATCCCCTCCGGGGCCGAAAGCAAGCCGCGCCGCCCGGCAATTAGCCCCCAGCAAAAGGCGGCAAACGCCATTGGCCAATTGTAGAGAAGAATAAAAGGCACGGTTTCCGGCCAATCCTGCCAGCGTTGGCCCAAAATCTGCGCAAGCGACCCCCGATAGGCCGCGATAGTCGCAGTCTGCGCGTCCGCGCTCGGCGGTGGCAAAGTCTGGACGAGGTACTCGAGCCCGGTAAAGGCCGGAACGGCGACTAGCAGCGCCAGCACGGCGCATCGGTGCAAAGCCCGGTCGGACACGTCGCGTAACGCCCATAGCCCGAGGCCCAGCAGCGCATAGGTCGTTAAAATATCACCCGGAAACAACAGAAGTCCATGAAGAAGGCCAAGGCCAAAAAGCCCGCACAAGCGCCGCAAAAAGGAGCGCCGGGCCTCGTCGGGCGTTCGGCCTGCGGTTTGAACTGAAAAACCAAAGCCGAATAAAAATGAAAACAGGATGAAGAACTTAGCATCAACAAAAAGCGCCGAGATTAGAAGGGCCGTGGCATCCGCCAGCCCCAACGCCTCGGGCGATATCGTCCCGAATGGAAGGGCGATAAAGGGTAAATTCACGAGGCAGATGCCGAAAAGGGCAAACCCGCGCAGCCGGTCGGCATAGGCGCGGCGCGGGGCAAGGGCTGGGTTCATCGTCAACTGTTTCCGATAAAATGGGGGGCCAGCAGAAAGCGGACGCGGGTGGCGATGCTGCTATCGTCGAGATTTGGGTCGACAATCCTAAGCCCCGTTGCGCCATCGAGGACCAGCAGGATCAAATCCGCCAATAGACCGGGCGGCGGATGTGTCGCGATCGCGCCACGGGCTTGACCAACGGCAATCGCCGTTGACCAAGCGCCCTTCAGCGCCTGGGTGTAGTTGGCGAGAGCCGTTGCTATCTCAGGATCGCGGGTCGCTTCGGCGCTGATTTCGAGGGCGAGCGCTGCATACTCCAGGTTCGCGGAGAGGAGCGCCGCATCGATACAGCGCTCGAAAAGAGCACCGAAATAGTCCGGCGTATCGAGGTCGGCCAAGGGCGCGAGGGCCGCAAGCGCCTCCCCCTGAGCCTCGTGCACCAGGGCCGCAATCAAGGCGGCTTTGCTGGGGTAGTAATGATAGAGACGCCCTGGGCTAATCCCCGCCTCCGCGCAAATAGCGGCGATTCCGGCCCCGTGAAAGCCGCTGCGACGGATACAGGTTTCGGCGGCCCGGCGGATTTTCGCCTGCTGGGCCGCAAAAGCATCGGGCTTGCGGAGACGTGACATGGAAGGCTCCTCTATGCGAGGCATTTAATAATTAGAGTGATCATTTTATTCAAGGACTTTTACCGACGGTCCCATAAACCCCGATCACGCCCGGGAGGACGCGAGTGCGTGACTTCAGGCGCGGGCTGTCTTAGGCTAGGCCAACCTCTCTTATTCCGTTGGCCTCATGTCGTCCTCTCTCGTTTCCCGTGCCAAAACCGTCGCTTTTGCCGGAATCGAGGTGATCGATGTCGATGTAGAGGTCGCCATGACCGGCGGTCTCGTCGCCTTCACCATCGTTGGCCTGCCCGATAAGGCCGTTGCTGAAAGCCGGGAGCGGGTGCGCTCGGCGCTCGCCGCCCTGGGGCTGGCACTGCCCGCCAAACGCATCACGGTGAACCTTGCGCCTGCCGACGTGCTGAAGGAGGGCAGTCACTTCGACCTGCCGATTGCCGTCGCCCTGTTGGTCTCGATGGGGATTCTGCCCGCCGATGAGGTGGCGCAGTATATGATTTTGGGCGAACTCGGGCTCGACGGGCGGCTTGCCCCCGTCTCCGGCGTGCTTGCCGCCGCCTTTGGAGCCGCCGAGCGCGATTTAGGCATTCTCTGCCCCGCCCCCTGCGGCGGTGAAGCGGCCTGGGCGACCGAGAGCCTACCGGTGTTAGCGCCGGTGAGCCTGATGGATCTCATCAACCATATGAAGGGCAGCGCCCTGCTGCCGCGCCCGCGCGCCGAGTTGGCCGAGGATGCGCGCCGACCGCTCGATCTTGCCGACGTGAAGGGCCAGGAGAGCGCCAAGCGCGCGCTCGAAATCGCCGCCGCCGGCGGGCATAATTTGCTGATGATCGGCCCGCCCGGCTCGGGCAAATCGATGCTGGCCCAGCGCCTGCCCGGCCTGTTGCCGCCGCTCTCGCCGCGCGAAGCCCTCAGCGTCGCTATGATCCAATCGGTCGCGGGGCAGCTTGCGGGCGGAAAACTCAGCCGTCACCGCCCCTTCCGCGACCCGCACCATTCCGCCTCGCTGCCCGCGCTGGTGGGCGGCGGCGCGCGGGCTAGGCCGGGGGAAATTAGTCTTGCCCATCACGGCGTGCTGTTTCTCGACGAGTTGCCGGAGTTCAACCGCACGACGCTCGAATCCCTGCGCCAGCCGCTGGAGACCGGCAAAGTCACCGTGGCGCGCGCCAATGCCCATATCACCTACCCGGCGCGGGTGCAGTTGATCGCGGCGATGAACCCCTGCCGCTGCGGCTATTTGACCGATCCGGCGCGCACCTGTGGGCGCGCGCCGCGCTGCGCGGTGGATTATCAGGCTAAAATCTCGGGGCCGTTGCTGGATCGTATTGATTTGCATGTGGAGGTCGCCGCCGTCTCCGCGAAGGATTTGGCCGGGCCGCCCGCAAAAGAAAACAGCGCGACCGTCGCCCAGCGCGTCGCCGCCGCCCGCGCCCGGCAAACCGCGCGCTATAAAGAGACGGGCATCGCCACCAATGCCGAGGTGGATGGCGATCTGCTCACCATCGTCGCCCGCCCCGAGAGCGCCGGCCAAGCACTGCTGACCGAGGCCGCCGACCGGCTGAAACTTTCGGCGCGCGGTTATCATCGCGTGTTGCGCGTCGCCCGGACCTTGGCCGATTTGGCGGGGCGGGAGAGTGTCAGCCGGATGGATATTGCCGAAGCGCTGGCGTATCGGGGACGCACTCACAATTAGTTTTTTCGATTAATTTATTTCTGTTTTGTTAAGAAAACTTACATGACTCGGGGGGTTAAATTACGCCATCTTGACGATGGAGATAGCGGATGCCCCCCTTCATTTATCGGACCCTCGCGTTAGGCGTGGCGCTTTGGACGCCGCTCGTACAGGCTCAGACCATAAACCTCGTCACAGAGGAAAATGCGCCCCTTAACTTTACCGACCCCGCGACGAAAGCAATTGTGGGCACGGCAACCGATCTTGTGAAAGCGACCTTTGAAAAAGCGGGCCTCGCTTACACGCTGCGTTCCTTGCCGTGGCAACGCGCCTATTCGGCGGCGCTCGACACCGCTGATACCTGCGTTTACGCCACAACCGTAACCGAGGAGCGGCGCGCGCTGTTCAAATGGGTGGGGCCGATTGCCCAAAATATCTGGCTGCTCGCTGCGCCAACCGAGTCACCGATAGGCCTCTCGTCGCTGATGGAGGCAAAAAAATATCGTATCGGTGGTTATACCGGCGATGCGAAAACCCTGTTTCTCGAAAAACAGGGCTTAACCGTCGATGTTGCAGCAAGTGACGATCTCAACCTCAATAAGCTGCAAAATGGGCGCATTGACCTATGGGTGGTGAGCGAAACGGCAGCAAGCGTAAGCGCAGCCGATAAGGACGGATATTTCGTCCGTAACGGTCTAAAACTAAAAACAGTCCTGAAGCTGCAAACCGTGGAACTCGCTCTCGCCTGCAATAAGCAGCTTGATCCCGCTATATACCAACGCCTTATGTCTGCGTTTGAGGCAGTGCGCCCCAAACCCTAAGGCTGCACATCCAACAGTGGGTCCAAATCCCGCTCTTCCGCCGCCAATTGCGCACTGGCTTTCCCACCTTGGCTGAGCGTGAGCCGCAGCGCCGCCCCAGCGACGAAAATAGTGCGTGCGGCGCGGGGTTGCTCGGGTGCGGCAAGGAGTGCGGTCAGCAACTCTTGCCACACCCGATCACTCTCCTGGCGCAAGCGCTCCGGTTCCGGCGAGATCGGCGCGAGGGCGAGGCCCAAGAGCCCCAGTTGCAGCCGGGCGGTATCCCGCGCCACCGGGCCGAGGTCGGCCAAGGGAGTGCCGAGATCGGTGGTGATTTGCACGCGGTACAGCCGGTCGTCCTCCCCTTCCGACAGCAGCGCGAGCGCCGTTCCTTGCGCCACTTGGACCGCTTGGCCGAGCGGGCCGGTTTGCGCGTCCCAAGTGGTTATCAGCCCCTGGTCGGCAAGACTCTTTTGCAGCATCGCGGCGCTCTGCCCCAGGGCTTTCGGGCCGAAGCGCGTTGGGGCTTCCGGCGGTGGGCCGGGATCGGGCGCGGGGGTTGGCGGGGGAAGCGTCGCTGCGGGTTCGGGCAGCGCCTCGGGCGTCGGCGGCACGACACTCGGCTCTGGAATTGGTTCAGGTTTTGGGGCCGGGAGCGGCAGTATTGTCGGCTCGGAGGGCGGCTCAACTGGCAGAATCGGCGCGGTTACGGCGACCACAGGCGGCACGGGGAGCCATAGATCCCGCGTCATCGCCGCCAGCATCAGCCCCCCCGCCAGAACGAAGCTGCCATAGAGCATCGCCACCAGCCCACGCGTGGCGGGCGGCGGGACCGGAACCAAGCGCGGGGTGATCGACCCCAGCACCAGACCCACAAAAGCGGCGACCGTTAGGCCGAAGAGAATAAAAATCATCGCAGTCAGTTTGACCTGTTGCGCAACCTCTGCCAAGAAACACAGGGGACTTTATCAAGTTTGGGGGGATTCGGCGTGGCGGGCGAACATATTTTGATCGTGGAGGACGATGAAGCGGTCCGTTCGCTGCTGGCGGCGCTGATGCGCAAGGCGGGGTACATGGTGACATTGGCGATGGATTGGTCGCAAACCGAAGCCATTCTGCCGAAAACCCGCATCGATTTGATCCTCTTGGACCTGACCTTGCCCGACGCGCGGGGTGTGATGCTGGTGCGCGAATTGCGCGCTGCGTATTCCGGCCCGGTCATCATCGTGTCCGAGCGCGGCGCACCGGACGACCGCGCCTCGGGCCTGGAACTCGGGGCGGAAGATTATCTGCCCAAACCCGTTTTCCCGCGCGAACTGCTGGCCCGCGTGCGCAATGTGCTGGACCGTCGCCGCACGGCCGAGCCCGAACCCAGCGAGGGCGGCCTCTACCGTTTTTCCGGCTGTACGCTCGATACCGCCGCCCGCCTTGTCACCGGGCCGGACGGGTTGCCGGTCGACCTCACCCCCGCCGAGTTCGACCTGTTGCAAGCCCTGCTGCGCCGCCCCGCCCGCGTCCATACCCGCGAGGAGTTGATGGAGGCCATCGGCACAGCGGAAGCCGAAACCAGCGCGCGCAGTATCGATATTTTGGTGAGCCGCCTGCGCAAGAAGCTGGGGGAGGACGCTGGAAATCTCATCGAAACCGCACGCGGCCACGGCTACCGCTTTTCGGGCCGGGTGACGACCGGGAATTAGCGGGGGGAGTTAGCGCAGGCTCGCCCGCGTCGGCGCAAGGTCGGCGGGATCGACCCCTTCCGCCTTAAGATCGGCGGGGATCGGCTCGCCGAGAATGAGCGCCGCCGATAGCCGGGCGAGGGCGCTTGCCGTTTGAATACCGTAACCGCCCTGGCCGATGAGCCAAAAGAAGCCGGGGGTTTTTTCATCGAACCCCGCCACGGGAACACCATCGCCGACAAAACTACGCAAACCGGCCCACTTATGGCGGATGCGTTTCACCTGAAGCTTCGTTGCGGTTTCGATTCGATCCACACAAATGGCAATATCAAGCTCATCCGGCTGAGCATCTTGCGGTTCGGTTGGCGTCGCGTCGGCGGGGGAGGCGAGCAGAAGCCCCGCATCGGGCTTGATGTACCAGGTTTCGGCAATGTCGATCAGCATCGGCCACGCCTGCGGGTCGCTCGGGGCGTCGATCAAGATGGCCGTGCGTCGTTTAGGAATCAAACCGAGGGGTGAAACGCCAGCAAGTTCGGCAAGTTTATCGCCCCAAGCACCGGAAGCATTAGCGACCACATCCACGGGGAAAACCCCTGCCGCTGTCGTCACCCGCCAGCCCGCGCCGTCCCGCTCCAGCGCCGTTACCTCGGCGTCGCACATCAAGCGCCCGCCGCGCGCCTTGACTCCGCGCAAATAGGCTTGCAACAGGGCATCCACGTCCATCGCCCGCGCGCCCGGCTCGGCCACCGCACCGATCAAGCGGTCGCCGCGCAGAATGGGGGCCTGGGCTTCCGCTTCGGCGGGGGTGAGCCGATGGGTTGCCCCGGCGGCGAGGGTTTCCGGAATCAGCGCTTCTTGGGCGGCATCTGCGGTGAGAATGACGCCGCGCGCTGTTAGAATCGGAACCGAAATGAAATCAGCGGGCGGGGTCTCGTAAAACGCCCGCGACGCCCGCGTCAATGCGCGGACCGGCGCGGGGCCGTAGGTTTCGGTGAACATCGCCGCCGAACGGCCCGTGGTGTGATAGCCGGGGTGGGCTTCGCGCTCCAGCAGAAGCACGTCCGCCCGGTCGGCCAATTCGTAGGCCAACGAGGCTCCGGCCATGCCCGCCCCAACAATCGCCACCCGTGGCCGTTCGTGTCCCATATCGCGCATCCCCTTGAAAACGGCCCATTCTGCGGGAAATTTTTCCGGCCCTGCAACCCCCTTGCCCCGTTGGGCGAACTGATGAACAGTGTTCGCCAAACTTGGGGGAGGAATAATCTCATGTCGGCTGCCTTTACGCTTTATTACACACCAGGGGCCTGCTCGTTCGTTACGCATGCCGTTCTGAACCAGCTTGGGCTTGCCCATACACTCGCCCCCGTGGCTTTGGCCGACGGCCAGCAGCGCACGCCCGAATATTTGGCCTTGAACCCCAAGGGCCGCGTTCCGGTGCTCGCGGGCGGCAGCCTGCCTGCGGGCGAAGTGCTGACCGAAGCCCCGGCCATCTGCCGCTATCTCTGTGCGCAGAAACCGGATGCCGGTTTGTGGCCAACGCATCCGCTGGCCGAAGCTCGGCTGATGGAATGGCTGAATTACCTCTCTGGGCATTTTCACGCTTTCGCCTGGGCGCTTTTCGCCCGCCCGGCCCGCTTTAGCGCCGATGAAAGCCACTATGAGGCATTGGGCAAGCAGGCACGGGTTCATCTTGAGGATATTATTGCCCTTATCGAAGACCGGCTTGGCGATGGCCGTGCCTTCGCCGTTCCCGCCGTGGGGCCGGATTCGCCGAGCCAGCTAACGCCCGCCGACTTCTATTTGCTGATTCAGTACCGTTGGATCTTCGTGCGCCTCGCCTGGCCGCTGCGCGAGAAAGCCCCGCGCTGGACCGCGCTGGTCGACAAGCTCCTGACGCTTCCCGCCGTGCAAGCAACGCTGGCGGCAGAAAAGCTGGATTATTGGCCGAAGGCAGCCTGAGTCACCAAAACCGCTTCCACCGGGGCCGATTTGCCGCGTAAGGGCAGCGGCCCCAATCGGCGGTAGTCATAACCCGATGGCCACCCTCCTGCTCCGCTCAGCCGGTCGAGCGCGACCGCCGAGGCGATGAAAAAGCCCTGATACTCGCGCGCCACCCCTTCCAGCCGGGCGGTGGCGTTCAGCACGTCGCCATGGAAGGCGATATCGCGCTTGGCGTCGCCAATTTCCCCAACGACGACTGCGCCGTAATGCAGCGCCGCCCGAATCGCCGGGGCCTCGCGGTACTCTTTGAGGTAGGCGGGGGCGAGGTCGGCCAGGGTTTGCTTGAGGGCGAAAACGCAGTCGAGCGGCCTTACCGCGCCCTTGCGCCCGGCCCCTTTACGCACACCGGCGCCAGCCGCCTCGGTCCAGGTCACAACCATTTGATCGCCGACATATTGGTAAATTTCGCCTTGATGGTCCGAAATCGGGTCGGAGGCGGCCTGAAACACCCCGTTCAGAAAGCGCTGATAGGTCAGCGGCCCCAAGGTTTCTGCCAAATGGGTGGAGCCGATGAGATCAATAAACAAAAAAAAGCGGTTTTCCAGGCGCGGGCGGTGATAATAGCCAAACACGAAGCGCCCCAGCGTGCCGCGCCCCATGATCTGATTGATCTGCATAACTTCGATGAACAGAACGACGAAGAAGAACGAGAAAAAAATCGAGAGCATCGTCAACGGCTCATAAATCTCGCGCGGATCGACGACGCGGATGAAGCCGACGAAATGGGCGACGCGCTCACCGAGCTTGCTGTATTCAAGCGCCAGAACCAGCCCGCCATAAAGCGGCGTTTTGACCAGCAAAGTGACCGCAAAGGAGGCGCGGCGCAGGCGAAGCCCCCAGGCGGTGCGGGCGAAAAAAATCTCCATCCCGCCGATGCCGGTCGCAATCAAGCCGCCGTGGACAATGCCGATAAAGGGGCCGATGAACAGGGCCGCGACGAGCGACTGTTGATAGCCCTGGCTGATAATCGCCCCGAAAATCGCGCCGACCGTTGCGCCAGCGGCGACGACTTTGAGGAACCGCCGAACCCGTTGCCAATCCGCTTCCCGCATGGCGCTTCCTTTATTGCTGCGTCCGCCTTAGGCGTCTTCGGTCGCCTCGATCCCCAGCAGCGACTGCGCGAATTTTTCGGCGTCGAAGGGGCGCAGATCATCGGCCTTTTCGCCAATGCCGATGGCGTGAACGGGCAGGCCGAATTTTTCCGCCAGCGCCACCAGCACGCCGCCCTTTGCGGTGCCGTCCAGCTTCGTTAGCACGAGGCCGCTGACCTGCACGAGATTGCGGAAAACCTCCACCTGACTATGGGCATTTTGGCCCACGGTGGCATCCAGCACCAGAAGCGTGTCGTGCGGCGCACTCGGCTCGATCTTGCGCATCACGCGCAGCACTTTGGCGAGCTCGTCCATAAGCTGCGCTTTATTGTGCAGACGGCCCGCCGTATCGATCAGCAGCAGATCGGCCCCGGCGGCGCGGGCTTCGGCGATGGAATCATAGGCGAGGGCGGCGGCATCGGCCCCTTCGGGACGGACGATAACCGGGCAGCCCGTGCGCTCCCCCCAAATCTTCAACTGCTCGACGGCAGCGGCGCGAAACGTATCGCCCGCCGCTAGCATCACCTTTAAGCCCTGCTCGCGGTAGAATTGCGCGAGCTTGCCGATGGTCGTGGTCTTGCCCGAGCCATTGACGCCAACCACCAGCACCACATGGGGCGCGCGGCTGGGATCGATGACGAGTGGCTTCGCGACGGGTTCCAGAATCCGCGCGATTTCTTCCGCAAAAACTTCGCGCACTTCCCGGTCGCTCACATCCTTGCCGAACCGGGTTTTGCGCAGGTGCTTGATGAGATCGCCTGCGGTTTTGACGCCCAAATCGGCGGCAATCAGTAGCTCTTCCAACTCCTCCAGCACATCATCATCCAGCTTGCGCTTAGTGAAGATCGCCGAAATACCCTCGGTGAGCTTGGCGGAGGATTTGGAGAGGCCGCGCGTGAGGCGCTTCAGCCAACTGACTTTTTCGTCGCTCATGCCGCTTCTCCGCGCATCTGTTCGCCTTCGCGCGCCAGCAGGCGGGCCTGCACCCGCGCGCCGGGGGTGCCGGTAACGCCGATGACCGGCACGAAATGGCGCGTGCGCCCTAAGTTCACGTCTTCCAGCAGAATTTCTTCCACGCGGCCCGCTTGGCTATCCAGGTAGCGGCTCAGGGCCGCGTCCCCTACCGCGCGCAGTTCAGCAGCACGGGCTTTGATGACCGGCCCCGAAAGCTGCGGCATTTTCGCCGCCGGGGTGCCGGGGCGGGGCGAATAGGGGAAGACGTGGAGATAGGTGAGATGCGCTTCCGTAACGATCCGCAGCGAGTCTTGAAAATGCGCGTCGGTCTCGGTCGGGAATCCGGCAATCAGATCGGCCCCGAACACCGTATCGGGGCGCAGGCGCAGGGCTTTTTCCGCCACGGCGATGGCGTCGGCGCGCAAATGGCGGCGCTTCATGCGCTTCAAGATGAGGTCCGCCCCGGCCTGAACGGACAGATGCAGATGCGGCATCAGCCGCTCTTCCTCGGCGAGCGCGGCCCAGAGATCCGCGTCAATCTCGACCGGATCGAGCGAGGAGAGGCGCAGGCGCGGCAGTTCGGGCACCAGCTTCAACACGCGGCGCACCAGCATGCCCAAGGTAGGGGTGCCGGGCAGATCATGACCGTAGGAGGTAACATCGACGCCGGTTAGCACGACTTCCGCATAGCCATTTTCGACGAGGCGGCGCACCTGCGCCACCACGTCCCCGGCGGGCACCGAGCGTGAATTGCCCCGGCCATAGGGGATGATGCAGAAGGTGCAGCGGTGATCGCAGCCCTGCTGGACCTGCACAAAGGCCCGCGCCCGGCCATCGAACCCTTCGATGAGGTGCTGGGCGGTTTCGCGCACTTCCATAATATCGTTTACCGAAACCCGCGCCTCGGCGGGATCGACGCCCCAGGCTTCGGGCTTCAGCTTCAGATCATTGCCGATGATCCGGTCGATTTCCGGCATTTCGGCGAATTTCGCTGTGCTCACCTGGGCGGCGCAGCCGGTAACGATGATGCGGGCATCGGGATTATCGCGCCGGGCCTTGCGGATGGCTTGGCGCGCTTGGCGCTCGGCTTCCGAGGTAACGGCGCAGGTATTGAAGATGATCGCATTGCCCTCGCCCGCTTTGGTGGCAAGGTCGCGCATCACTTCCGACTCATAGGTATTGAGGCGGCAGCCGAAGGTAACGAGTTGCGGTCCGGTCACACGAAGCGCTCCAGGGCGAGGTCGCCGGTGAACTCGCCGAAAAAGCTGGTGGCGATGGGGCCGGTCATCAGCACGTGGCCATCGTCCGCGCGCCAGTCCAGGGTAAGATCGCCGCCGTCCATGCTGACGGTCATGCGCCGGTCGGTCAGCCCGCGCCGGATCGAGGCCACGGCGGCGGCACAGGCGCCCGACCCGCAAGCGCGCGTAATGCCTGCCCCGCGTTCCCACACCCGAAAGCGGATATGATCGCGCGCCAGCACCGACACCAGGCCGATATTCGCCCGCTCCGGCACCAGCGGGTGATGCTCGGCCTGCGGCCCCCAGGTGGCAAGATCAACCGCCTCGGCGTCGGGCACGAAGAAGGTGATGTGCGGATTGCCCATATTGGTGGCGACGCCATCGCTGAGCGGCCCGACGGTCATCGGCACGTGCAGCGTATCGACGGCGCGTGCGAGCGGGATTGCCTCCCACTCCAGCCGCGCCGGCCCCATATCGACGCTGACGATATCGGTATCGACCCGCTCCGCCGGAAGCAGCCCGGCCAGGGTTTCGATCACGACCGCGCCGCGCCCCTCGGCCTGCATGGCGAGATGGGCGATGCAGCGCGTGGCATTGCCGCAGGCCCCCGATTCCGAGCCATCCGGGTTGAAAATGCGCATGAACAGGTCGGCCCGCCCGTCGCTGGGCGGCTCCATCACAATCAACTGATCGAAGCCCACGCCCGTGCGCCGATCCCCCACCGCGCGAATCCAATCGCGGGGCAGTTCCAACGGTGCTCGGCGGCCTTCGAGAACGACGAAATCATTCCCCAGGCCGTGCATTTTTAAAAACGGCAGTCCCATGCACAACCCCTAATCGGAATGGGCCGGGGAATCAATGATCGCTCAAGCGTTCGGCCCTGCAAAAAGCGCGACCCTGGACGGGCGGCAGAACCCTGTCAGAATATCTTGCGGATCGCCCTTGAGCCAGCCAACGCCTGGGACGGTCTGAAAAAGGCCATAGCGAGCGGCGGCGACAAACTTTCGGCATGACTCAACTTGAGTCAGGAAGGGTCAGGCGACGGCGCGTCGCCGACCCAATAGGCTTTACAGATCAGTGATGATGCTCGGGCAGCGCTTTAATTTGGTCTTTCGTCCAGGCTGTCGTCGCGTGCACGTCGCCGTCATTATCGCGCATGAAGGTAAGCTGGCTTGTCGTCAGCGCGACGGGTTTCGCGCCCAAGCCAAGAAAACCGCCGACATCGACGATCACTTGGGTACTCACCCCCATCCCGTGCACATGGGAAACGGTGCCGATCTTCTCATCGCCCGGCCCATAGACCGTGGCGTCCATCAGGGTTGCTTCGTTCAGCTCGCCATCGGCAAGCCGCGTATGCGTTGCATGGTCCATTTGAATAGTCTCCTTGGGGTTCGTCACCAGCGCACTGGCTCGGACTAACAACGCGCCAGGGCGGGTTGCGTTCCCCAGCGCTTTTCCCAGAAGCCAATAGGGCACCAGAAACCGGCCTGCCCGATCTTGCGGTATCGCGGCACGGCGGCTTGCGGTACATCTGCTCGTAGATCCCGTCTCTCCTTGGGGAAGGCCGAATGGTCAATCTCACGCTCTCCAACCGCCGCCGCCGGTTTTATCTGTGGCTCGATCCGCGTTTGCCGACCGTGCGCAGGCAGGTGAGCCTATTTGGCCGGATCGAAACGGCGGATGGGCTGGATGATCCAAGCTCCGTGGCCTTGACCGTCGCCGGGTCTCCCGCGCCGACGCCGAGCGGGGTTGAGCAACCGGCCCAGCGGCGCATTCATCGGGCGGAAATCGTTCTGGAGAATTACCGCGCCACCCATCTGCCCGCCTACCCCACCCGGTCCCGCGCGGCCCTGGTGTTCGACCGGCTGGAAGACGCCTGGCTCTACCATGATATGCACCGCGACGCCCTGAGCGGGCATGTGCTGAAGCTGGCGGAAACGCGGGGGCTGTTCGTCGTCTCGCTGCATGATTCGCTGTGGACCGAGATTCTGGCGGGCTATGACAGCGACGCGGTGGATGCTTATGGGGCCCGCGCCTATTGGGCGGGGGAAACCACGACCGGGCGCATCCCGGACGGTGTGATTTTCAACCGGTTGCGGCGGCCCGAGCGGATTCCGGCGCTCGAAGGCCTCTTCTACGGCACGCTGCGCTTTCCCGATCAGCAGTTGGAGCGGCACGATCTGCCGCGCCCGGCGGCGGTGCGGGCGCGCCTTGCGGCCTGGGGCGGCGGCGACTGGAACCTCGTGCACGAACCCGGCGAGGAAAGCGAGGCGGTCGCGCTCGACTCCTCCGAGATGGATGAGGGTGAGGACGATGATCTCTTCGAGCATGACACGGATCATCCGGACGTCGATGCCGAAGAAGATCGGCTCAAATCGGCCCGCGGACATGTGCCGGAAATATCGAAAGACGCTTAATCGCTCACCCGTTACGGCAAGCCCGGCGGGTAAACGACGAATCGATAACAGAAAATTTAGAATCAACGCCTCGACAGCGTGAAAGCTCTTTGCTACGATTGTGTTACTGAAATGTCAGATGGGCCGTTGTGAACCTTCTCCCGCTGGAGCAAGGCGCGCGGGCCAGAGTCGGGACCGATCATGTGCCGTTGGCTTGCCTATACAGGCTCCCCCTTGCGCCTTCATTCCTTGTTGTTTGAAGCGCAAAACTCGCTCATCAACCAGTCGCTCGCCTGCCAGCGCGGCAGTGTGGCGACGAACGGCGACGGGTTCGGCGTGGGCTGGTACGGAACGCAAGACAAGCCCGGCCTCTACCGCGACATTCGCCCGGCGTGGAACGACGATAATCTGCGCAGCCTTGCCGAACAAATCGAAGCCCGGCTGTTTTTCGCCCACGTCCGCGCCTCCACCGGCACGCCAACGACGCGGCAGAACTGCCACCCGTTCCGCCACGGTAATTGGCTGTTCATGCACAATGGCCGCATCGGCGGTTACGATAAGGTGCGGCGCGATTTGGAATTCCGCATCGCCCCGCATCTGTATAATGACCGCATTGGCACCACCGACAGCGAAATCATCTTCCTGCTGCTGCTGGGCAACGGCCTGTTGACCGACCCGGCGCGCGCCTACCGGCAGACCATCGCCGAGATCGAAAGCGCCATGCAAGCCAATGGCGTCACCGAGCCCCTGCGCTTCACCGCCTGCGCCACCGATGGGCAAACCCTGCACGCGATTCGCTACTCCTCGGATAATAGCGCACCGACGCTGTTCTACGCCCAAGGCCAAGAAGTGCAGGTCGATAATGGCGCCTGCAATTTCCCCTGCGGTACGGGCGCGGTGCTGATTCTCTCGGAACCCTTGGACCGCGACGACGCCTGCTGGAACGAAGTGCCGGAGGGCTATTTCCTCACCGCCTCGGCGCATCAAGCGGTGTTGGAGCCCGTTCTTGGGGTTGAGCGGATCAGCGCGGTGGCGTGAGGCACTCACCTGGACTTGACCGGCTGACACCCCGCCCACCGGGGTTTAGGAGCCTCGCATGTCGCAAACTATCATTCTCTCCAACGCCAAAACCCACTTGTCTCAACTCGTCGAACGCGCGGCGGCGGGTGAGGAAATCATCATCACCAAGGCTGGTCGGCCCATGGCGCGCCTGGGACCGATCAAACCCGCCGTTGTCCGCAAACCTGGACTGCTCAAAGGAAAAATCGTGATCGGGCCGGATTTCGACGCGCCGCTCCCCAGTGACGTTCTGGACCGCGCACCCTCTTGACAGCACGGCATGGGCGGCGCATTGAGACCGATTACGTTGGTTTCAGGATTTAGGTTATGCCCCGCCCTCCCCGCCCCGCCGCCACGCACACCCTATCCGCCCCTGCGGGCAAAGCCACTTCGCCGCGTCAGTTGCGCGTGGGGGAAGAGGTACGGCACGTGCTCACTCAGATTTTTGCGCGCGACAGTTTGCGCGACCCCGCGCTTGCGGGCGTGCCGGTGATGGTGACGGAAGTGCGCATGAGCCATGATCTTAGCCACGCCACCGCCTTCGTTGCCAAGCTTGGCGGGGAAGATACGCCCGAGGCGCAGAAGGCGCTGGTGAAAGCCTGCCGGAGGGCCTCCCCCTTCCTGCGCGGGCAGATGGCGAAGGAATTGCGCCTGCAATTCGTGCCAGAACTGGGCTTCCAGGCCGATACCTCCTTCGGCGAGGCCGCGCGCATCGGCGAGTTGTTCAACCGCCCGGAAGTGCTGCGCGACCTCTTGCCGAAAGAGGATGACGCCTACGCAGCGGATGATGATACCGGCGACGACCTGGGCGAAGGCGACGAAGCCGACGCCGCCAAATGAGCCGCAAACGGCGCGGCGTTCCCGTGCATGGCTGGTTGATTGTCGATAAGCCCCTCGGCGTCAGTTCGGCGGCGGTGGTCGGCAAAGCCAAACGCCTGCTGAATGCCGAAAAAGTCGGCCACGGCGGCACGCTCGACCCGCTTGCCTCGGGGGTTCTGCCCCTGGCCTTTGGCGAGGCGACGAAAACCGTCTCCCTGGTTATGGACGGGCGCAAAACCTATCGGTTTACGGTGCGCTGGGGCATTGCCCGCTCGACCGACGATGCCGAGGGCGAGATCACCGCCACCTCCGACCATCGGCCCGACCGCGCGGCGATTGATGCGGCGCTGCCGGGGTTCCTCGGCACCATCCTTCAGCAACCGCCCGCCTATTCGGCCCTCAAGGTCGATGGCCAGCGCGCCTATGATCTCGCCCGCGCCGGGGAAGTGGTGGAACTCGCCGCCCGCCCGGTGGAGATTTTCAGCCTAACGCTGGTCGATTTACCCGATGCGGACCATGCCACGCTGGAAATGGACTGCGGCAAAGGCACCTATGTGCGCTCGCTGGCGCGCGATTTGGCGCTAGTTTTGGGCACGGTCGGCCATGTGTCGATGCTGCGGCGCGTCGCGGTGGGGCCGTTTCACGAAAAAGACTCGATTTTGCTGGATTCGGCGGATGACTCCGGTCATAGTCCGCCGCTGTCGGATCGCCTGCTGTCGATTATGACCGTGCTGGACGACATCCCGGCTCTGGCCTTATCAGCAGCAATGGCGCAGCGCCTCCGCCAAGGACAAACTCTTTCGCTCACACCGGGCGACTGGGGTGTTTTGGCGGATTGCCCTCCAGACGCTGTTATTGTGGCTACGTCGGAAAAACTCCCTGTTGCCCTTTGCCAGCGCGAAGGGGCGGTTCTGCGTCCGAGCCGCGTTTTTAACCTTCAACGGGAGACACCCGATGTCGATTACCGCTGAGCGCAAGACCGCTCTCATTCAAGAATACGCCACCAAGGAAGGCGATACTGGTTCGCCCGAAGTGCAGGTTTCGATCCTGTCCGAGCGCATCCGGAACCTCACCGACCATCTGTCCACGCACAAGAAGGACTTCCACTCGCGTCGTGGTCTGCTGGTCCTCGTCGGTCAGCGCCGTCGCCTGCTGGATTACTTAAAGCGGAATGACCACGGTCGTTATGCGACCCTCATTCAGCGCCTTGGCCTGCGTCGCTAATCTGCGCCGCTGGATGGATGCCTAACACCGATCCGCTCCTTGGACACAAGGGGCGGATCGTTTGCATTTAGCGTATAAGGTTACGCGGCTGACGCGGGGGGACTGCCCCCACCGGAGCCGCTTTTAGGCCGGACTGAAGCCTTTTTTTCGAAGGGTCCGGCGCAGGGTGGGGCGGGCTGCATCCTGGGGGAAACCCAGCCCGCGCGAAGAGGTAGGCGATGAGCGCCCCCTTCGCACGAACGACCGGAAGGAATGACCATGTTCAATGTGTTTAAAAAAGAAATTCAATGGGGCGGCCGCACGCTGACGCTGGAGACGGGCCGCATCGCCCGTCAAGCCGATGGCGCCGTGCTGGTGACCTATGGCGAAACCACCGTGCTCTGCACGGCCGTTTTCAACAAATCGGTAAAGCCGGGCGTGGATTTCTTCCCGCTCACGGTGAATTACCAAGAAAAGACCTTTGCCGCCGGTAAAATCCCGGGCGGGTTCTTTAAGCGCGAAGGCCGCCCGTCGGAAAAGGAAGTTCTGGTCTCGCGCCTGATCGACCGTCCGATCCGCCCGCTGTTCGCCGATGGTTTCCGCAATGAAACCCAGGTGGTCTGCACCGTTCTCAGCCACGACATGGAAAATGATCCCGATGTCGTCGCCATGATCGGCACGTCGGCCGCGCTCACCCTGTCCGGCGCGCCGTTCCTCGGCCCGATTGGCGCGGCCCGCGTTGCTTATATCGACGGCGCTTACGTGCTGAACCCGACGCCGACGCAGAGCAAAGACTCCGCGCTCGACCTCGTGGTCGCCGGGACCGTCGAAGGCGTGCTGATGGTCGAATCGGAAGCCAAAGAGCTTTCGGAAGAAATCATGCTCGGTGCCGTGAACTTCGGTCACGACAGCTTCCAGGCCGTGATTGACGCGATCATCGATCTCGCCAATGCCGCCGCCAAGGAACCCTATGATCTGCCGGCCCCTCCGGAAGCGGAAGCCGCGATTGCGACCCGCCTGAAGGAGATTGCCAGCGCCGGTCTGACCGCCGCCTATTCGGAAGTGCAGAAGCAAGCGCGCTACGAAAAAGTCGGCGCGGCCAAATCGGCTGCCGTCGCGAAGCTGGTCGAAGAAGGTTTCGCTGCCGATCTCGTGTCCGCCAAATTCAAGGATTTGGAAGCCGAAATCGTTCGTGGCAACATTCTTGCCACCAAGCGCCGCATCGATGGCCGCGACCTCGTGACCGTCCGTCCGATCGTCGCCGAAGTCGGCGTGCTGCCGCGCGCCCACGGCTCGACTCTGTTCACGCGCGGGGAGACCCAGGCGCTCGTCGTCGCCACCCTCGGCACCGGCCAGGATGAGCAGATTATCGACGCGCTCGACGGCGAATACCGCGAAAACTTCATGCTGCATTATAATTTCCCGCCCTATTCGGTCGGGGAAGCGGGCCGCATGGGCTCGCCGGGCCGCCGCGAAATCGGTCACGGCAAGCTCGCGTGGCGCGCCGTGCATCCGGTTCTGCCGGAGAAGGAAAAATTCCCGTACACGATCCGCGTTGTGTCGGAAATCACCGAATCCAATGGCTCCTCGTCGATGGCCTCGGTCTGCGGCGCGTCGCTGGCGATGATGGATGCCGGGGTTCCGCTGCTGCGCCCGGTCGCCGGGATTGCCATGGGTCTGATTAAGGAAGGCGAAAAATTCGCCGTTCTCTCGGACATTCTGGGCGATGAAGATCACCTGGGCGATATGGACTTCAAGGTCGCCGGGACCGAAAACGGCGTTACCGCGCTGCAAATGGACATTAAGATTACGTCCATTACCCGCGACATCATGAAGATCGCCCTGGAGCAAGCCAAGGACGGCCGCCTGCATATTCTCGGCGAAATGGCCAAGGGGCTCGATGCGCCGCGCGGTCAGGTTTCCGCCAATGCGCCGCGCGTGACCAGCTTCCAGATCCCGAAAGACAAGATCCGCGAAGTCATCGGCTCCGGCGGTAAGGTGATCCGCGAGATCACCGAAACCACCGGCACCAAGATCGACATTGAAGACGATGGCACGATTAAAGTGGCGGCCAGCGATCCCGAAAAGGCGCAAGCCGCCATCGATTGGATCAAAGGCATCGTTGCCGAGCCGGAAGTCGGCGTGATCTACACGGGTAAAGTGGTGAAAACGGTCGATTTCGGCGCGTTCATCAACTTCCTCGGCAGCCGCGACGGCCTCGTGCATATCTCCGAACTCGCCCCGAAGCGCGTCGCCAAGACCGAAGACGTGGTGAAGGTCGGCGATAGCGTGAAGGTGAAATGCCTCGGCTTCGACGATCGCGGCAAAATCCGCCTGTCGATGAAAGTCGTCGATCAGGAAACCGGCGAAGATTTGTCGAAGAAGGAAGGCGTGGAAGCGTAAACCGCTCCCTCGTATTTCTACCAGGAAGGCCGGGCTCTTTTCAGAGCCCGGCTTTTTTATTGGCGGGCAGCAACCTCACCTTTTTAGACTGCGCCTCCCATCGTCCCCCCATGAGAGGAACCGTCATGCTTCGTTTTGTCCGTACCGCCGGGCTTGCCGCCGCAACGCTGCTGACCGTCACGACCGCCCCGGCGCTTGCCGAGCGCTTTACCTTCGTCGCCTTGGGCGATATGCCCTACACCATTCCGCAGGATTACCCGCGTTTTGAGCGGCTGATCGCCCGTATCAATAGCGTGAAGCCCAGCTTCTCGGTGTTCATCGGCGATACCAAAAGCGGCTCCTCCACCTGCGCCGACGAAACCCTGCTGAAAACCCGCGACCTGTTCCAGACCTTCGATCAGCCGCTGGTCTACACGATTGGCGACAATGAATGGACCGACTGCCACCGGGAAAGGGCGGGTAAGTTCGATCCGCTGGAGCGCCTTGTCCGCGTGCGCGCCCTGCATTTCGCCGACACCAAGACCTTCGGCAAGGCGCCGATGACGGTCGAACGCGAAGCCGACGTGATGCCCGACCACAAGCAAATGGTCGAAAACGCCCGTTGGACCAAGGACGGCGTGATTTTCGCCACGCTGCATATCGTCGGCTCCAACAACGGCCTGGAACGCAACATCGATTCGGTGAAGGAATTCTTCGCCCGCGACGCCGCGAATACCGCCTGGATCAATGATACGTTTGCCAAGGCCGCCAGCAGCAACGCCAAGGGCGTCGTTTTCGCCTTCCAGGCCGATATGTCGCTGGAGCGCGATCTGGGCGAACTTGCCTACGCCAACCAAGGCTTCTGGAACACCATCGAAGCCTTCCGCAAGGGCGCGCTGGCGTTCAAAAAGCCGGTTCTGCTGATTAACGGTGACTCGCACGTGCTGAAAATCGATCAGCCGCTGAAGACCGATAAAAAAGAAACCATCGAAAACCTCACCCGCCTCCAGGTGATGGGCGCAAACGAAATCCACGCCGTCGCGGTAACGATCGATACGGTCGCGGTAACGATCGATACGGAAGACCCCGGTCTGTTCAGCTACCGTCCGCTGATCGTGCCGGAGAATGTTACGAACCCGAAGCCGTAGGCTTTTCGGGGGAAGGCCGGGTAATCTTCTGCCCGGCCTTTTTCGGTAGCATGGACCCTAAAAAGGTGGATGCATCGATTTATAATGATAATTTTAAACATTTTTTAAGCAGCATTAAGCATACTCCTGCCTAACTTTAGACTTGGGAGGGCTTATGAAACGATTGCTTGGCGTCGGCCTTAGCGTATTTCTCTCCATTTCAAGCTTAGCAGCCTCTGCGGCGACAACCGGCCTTTGCCAAGATACGGCGGTGGCAACCCTTTGGAACCGCAGCAGCTTGCCGGTGACAGAAACCAATATCCAAGACAAGAATCAGCTTGATTTTGGTTATACGACCCCGCAGGAGCTTCCGGCCTTCGGGGGACGGATGGACGGCGGGCTCTATTTGCCCGACACGACCCTCTGGTCGGCAACAGCCCTTGATTGGAGCAAATCGTCCGCCGCCGTCTCTTTCAAATTGGCCGGACGCGGGCAATCAGGCCCGGTAGAAGCAACGGTGCAATTCGAATTTGGCATTCATAAAGGCGATTGGACACCAAACGGCGGCAAGATTGCGAAGGGCGCGGCCATGCTGGCGATTGGTATCGCGGCCGATAAGGTCTCCAAAGCCGTTTCCGGTGGCATTCACATTATGCAAGGCTTGGTCGGTAGCAAATCTAGTCGTGGTTTTTATCTGCGCGTAAAGAGCGGCAGTTTCAGGGCTGACGGAAAACCCCCACAAGCCATGCGGATTCTCAAGGATGCCCACGACCAAACCATCGTTGCTATTGGTGATTTGAGCGTCGTCATTCTACCCTATGCCAGTAACTGCCCAAAAGCCGGATGGCTCGTAACCTTTATGTCCTATCAGGACTTACGCGACAGCAACATTTTCTATGAATAGCCGCCCTCGTCCGACCAGGGAGAAAATCATGAACCGACTCACCCGCGCGCTCGCCACGCTTATGCTGACCTTAATCGCAGGAACGGTCTGGGCTGACGAGCCCATCACCCTCTTCAACCTATCCGCTGCGGAGGTTGAAAGGGTTAAAGCCGATAGTTGTGACGCCTTTTCCGATAAGGATGATTTCCCCTTCGTGGCTTCCGACAAGGTTCGCACGCTCGGAGCTGCCACAAAGCCAACTTGGACGAGTGAAAAAAGCTGCACGCGCGCCTATTGCCTCACCACACCGGATTGGCGCAGCAGCCGACCGGAGGGCCGGTCGTGCTTCGAACTAATGGTCAAATCCAAATACGCCAATCTTTGTACGCGGTCTTATAACCCGGCGAGTTGCGATCAATATACCTATGTATATCAGCTAACCCCGGCTGACTCCGTCGGCGAAAAGCCGGTACCCATCAGCGGTGCGACCAATGAACTTCAAACCGCGCGCTATCGCATCAGCCTGATGAAGACGGGTGCGATTGTCGTTGCCGATATCGGCCTAAGCTATCGGAAAAAGCCGAACTGAACCGCGAGCGCCCCTAACCCGTTTAGGGGCGCTTTTGCTGTTAATGTCCCTCGTACTTCCACAGCCGCCAAAAGCCTTTTTCGGCGACCAGTTTCCAGCCGTGCCGCGTCGGATCGTCACCGAGATATTTCTCCACATAGTTCGGCCAGTCGCAGAACCAGATAATGTTGTTTTCGCGCAAATAGTCCCACATGCGCGCCTGATAGGGCACCGCCGCGCGGTTGACCTTGCCGTCGACATTCACTGAACTCGGGCGGAAATACCCAAGCGTGCCCGATTGCCCGGCGGCGACGCGGGCATCGTCGGGCACATGCTCCTTAATCAGCGCCAATTGCTCGAAATAGACGGTTTCGACGTGCAAGGTTTTGCCGGTTTGCGCCATCAGGGCCGAGGCGAGGGTCGGTGCGGCCAAGACCCAGAAGGCGAGGGCGGTAAGCTGCGCGCGGCCCCGGTCCTGCGCCACCCAGGGCGCGAGCAGCCAAGCAAGGCCCACGGTCGCCAGCAATACGAAGAAGAAGAGATAGCGGTAATAGAACCAATAGGCGATGAAGCTGAAGCCGTAATAGAGGCAGAGCACCAAGAGCGCGCCCGCCAGCAGCGCCGCGAATTCCCAGGTGCGGCGCTGCTTCGGCTCTTTTTGGGCGAAAGGCTTACGCTGGCCAAGCGCCCGCCAGAACCCCCAGAGCAACCCGCCGCCCACAAGCGCGCGTAAGAGCGACAGCAGAATGCCATCGTGGAAGATTTCGTCCCACTGGCCCAGCCAAAGCTGCGGCAGCCCGGCGACGCCCAAGGCCCAGAACACCCAGCGCAGGCGGCGCTCGTTGATCGCCCATTCCTGCTGCGCGGTGCCGCTGGTCGGCATCAGGCTGCCAAATTCGAGATAATTATAGGCCCACCAGGGCGCGGAGATGAGCAGCGCCGCGAGCCCCATCGGAACGGTGCGTTTCAGCGCCGCGACCACCCCAAAGCGCCGCGTTTCCTGCCATAGGAGCCATAGCCCGAAGAGCGCCGCGAAAATGGCGGCATCGATTCGGGTCAGCACCAGCAGCCCCAGCAGCGCGCCGATCCACAGCGGCCCGTTCTTCTGTTCATAGACGCCCTGCTGCCACGCTCGCCACAGGCTTGTGTAGCCCAGCATCAGCAAGCCGGTCTCTAGCCCGTTGAAGTGATGCATGAAGGTGAGGAAACCGCTGAGGTAGAGCAGGGTCGCCATCCACCCGCGCGTCGCCCTCTCCACCGGGGTGCCGCCCGCGCCGTCGCGCGCGATCCGCCCGAGGATCAGCGCCGTTGCCACCCAAATCGCCCAGGAAAGGCCGAGGACGAGCCGAACCCCCTGTTTTTCATCGCCGCCTGCCAGCGCATAGGCCCCGGCTTCCATAAAGGTGAACAGCGGCTGAAACCCGTTGGTCGGCAAACTGCCGTCGATGGTCACACCGCGCCCGGCGGCGATATTGCGCGCTACCGACAGGCTGTAATAGGAATCCTCCGTCAGCGGCGTCGTGAAGATCACCGCATCGGGGCGAAAGGCGAGGAGCCCCCCCACCGCCACCAAGATCAGCGCCAGAATACGCGCGGCACGCGGCCAAGCGGCAGAAACGACAGCCATCGAGCGGACCTCACCTAGACCTAGCGGGACGAGAACAAAGGGGCTACTGTCGCACCCAACGACGAACGCTTTTATCCCAGATGCGCGCGAGTCTGTCTATTAACGGTGCGAGAGTATGGCGCAATCGATGGAAGTGGGTTTGATCTTAATTGGCCTCGCGGCGCTCCTGTTGGGGCTGCTGCTCGGCTGGCTGATTGCGCGCAGCCGCACCGGCATTCTCAGCGCCCATCTTGAGGACCGCGACAGCCGCCTTGCCCGCCTGGAAACCGATCTCACCGACGCCAGCACCTCGATTGGCGATTTGCGCGCCGAGAATGCCGAACTGCGCGTGTTGCTCGAAACAGAAAAAGCCCGCACCGGCGAAAATCTGGCCTTGCTGGACGACGCCCGCCGTGCCCTGACCGATCAGTTCCGCGCCCTGTCCAGCGATGCTTTGGCGCGGTCCAACGCCAGTTTTCTGCAATTGGCCGAGGAGAATTTCGGCAAGCTGCAACAGGCGGCCAAGGGCGATCTCGATCAGCGCGGCCAAGCCATTCAAGCCATGCTCCAGCCGGTCACCGAACGCCTGGGCCTGCTCGATGCCAATTTGCGCGAGATGGAAAAGACCCGCGAGGGGGCCTATCACGGCCTGCGCGAGCAAACGGCGTTAATGCGCCAGCTCTATCACGACCTCAAATCTGAAACCGGCAACCTCACCCGCGCCTTGCGCGCCCCCACCGTGCGCGGGCGTTGGGGGGAAATTCAGTTGAAGCGCGTGGTGGAACTCGCGGGCATGCTCGACCATTGCGACTTCCAAGAACAGGTGCAAACGCCGGAAGATCGTAAGCTGCGGCCCGATCTAGTCGTGCGCCTGCCCGGCGGCAAGACGGTAATCGTCGATGCCAAAGCGCCGCTCGAGGCCTATCTTCTGGCGGTCGAAGCCACCGACGATGAAACCCGCCGCCTGCATCTGCTGCACCACGCCCGCCAGATTCGCACCCATATCAAGGCCCTGTCGGAAAAAACCTATTGGGAGCAGTTCAAGGGCAATACGCCGGAATTCGTCGTGCTGTTCCTGCCCGGCGAGCATTTTTTTGCCGCCGCGTTAGAGCATGACCCCAGCCTGATCGAAGCCGGGGTGGAGCAGAGCGTGATTCTGGCGACGCCAACGACGCTGATTTCGCTCCTACGCGCCGTCGCCTATGGCTGGCGACAGGAGCGACTGGCGGAAAACGCCCGCGAGATTGCCGCCCATGGGCGCGAGATGCACAAGCGGCTTTCCACTTTCACCGATCATCTGTCGAAGATCGGTAAGGGGTTGGAAACGGCGTCCAGCGCCTATAATAGCGCCGTGGGCGCTTTCGATAGCCGCGTGCTGGTGCAGGCGCGCAAACTGGCCGAGTTCGATACCGCCGGGCTGGGCGATAGCCTCGAAACCCCGCCGCCGGTCGAAACCGCGTTGCGCTGGAGCAGCGCCGTCGCCAGCCTACCGGGACCAACACAGAATGGATGAAACGGCCCTCGCCAGCTTTTTCGCGCAGCAGCGCCTCGCCCTCATCGAAGGCTATCTCAAGGCCGGGCGGGCATTTGAGGGGCTCAATGCCGAGGAACTTCAGGTCGCTTGGCGCGAAAGCTTCATCGCCCTGGCCGATGATCCCAGCTATAGGCCGACCCTCAGCCGGATCGCTGGGCTCGAATCGGAATTCGGCCTGCGCCATACCGCCCCGGATTTCACCGGGCTCGACGACACGATGGCGCAATTGCGTGAGCGGATGGCCGAGCAATACCGCAAGGAAGCCGAAGCCGATCCCGAGATGTTTGCCGAGTTTACGGCGAGCCTACAGGCGGAGATTGAGGCGGCGGCCTTGCCGGTGCCGGTTGAGAAACAGAATTAATCGGGGTTTTTAGGGGCGGGTGCTTGGAACAAGCGTTTCGGACATAAAGCCGAAGGCAAAGCGCGTTATGATGCCGGAGAAAAAACCAGTTAAAAACTCCATCGATATATAAAAAATTGTCATCTTATCTAAATCAAGAAGAAAGGCATCAAATCCATTCGCGCGAATTAGATTAATCGCAATTTGGGCGTCGATGGTTACGCTGTAAGCGCAAATAGCGCATACAGATGTCGTCATTTTCTTTTCAAGAAAGTTTCTTTTAATGAAGCGGTGATCGCCGAATATGCCCCGAAAAAATAGATCAAGCGCCCAAAATAAAAAGACAACAACGCAAATCGAAATCATCCAACTAAAAGTGGTTGATATCTGATTGCGCGCCGACTCGATTGTTCGAATATTCAGGTAAGGGTGGCCGAATAACGTGCTGAAAACAAAGAGCGCCAGCCCCATCACGCAGCATAGGTATAGAAACTCGATAGCCCCCTCTTTGCACGCCGTCCGGTAACGGCGAGTAAGAAGGGTATCCTCGGTCATCGGTCGGGCTTAGCGCGTTGGAACCGGCTTTTCGCCGCGATAATCGTAGAAACCGCGCCCGGCTTTGCGCCCGAGCCATCCGGCTTCGACATATTTCACCAGCAGCGGGCAGGGGCGGTATTTCGTGTCCGACAGCCCGTCGTGCAGCACCTGCATAATAGCGAGGCAGGTATCGAGCCCAATGAAATCCGCAAGCTCCAGCGGCCCCATCGGATGATTCGCGCCGAGCTTCATGGCGGTATCGATAGCGACGACCGAGCCAACGCCTTCGTAGAGCGTATAGATCGCCTCATTAATCATCGGCAGCAGAATGCGGTTGACGATGAAGGCCGGGAAATCTTCCGACACGGCGACCGTCTTGCCCAAGGATTCGGCCAATGTCCGCACGCTTGCAAACGTGTCTTCGTCGGTGGCGATGCCGCGAATAAGTTCGACCAACTGCATCACCGGCACCGGGTTCATAAAGTGCATGCCGATGAACTTGCCGGGCCGGTCGGTGGCGGCGGCAAGGCGGGTGATGGAGATGGAGGAGGTGTTGGAGGCGACAATCGCTTCGGGCTTCAGGTACGGCACCAGGGTTTTGAAAATCTCGCGCTTCAGCGCTTCATTTTCGGTAGCGGCTTCAATCACCAAATCGGACTGAGTGAAGGCGGTATACTGGGTGCCCGTGGTGATGCGCCCCAGGGCCGCCAGCTTATCCGCCTCCGACAATTTGCCGCGGCTGACTTGCCGGTCAAAATTCTTCGAGATTGCCAGAACCCCAGCGGCAAGCCGGTCTTCCGACACGTCCAGAATATGCACCGGGTAGCCCGCGGCCGCGAAGACCTGAGCAATCCCGCTGCCCATTTGGCCCGCGCCGATGATACCGATGGTGTTCATGCTGGAATCCCTCTTTCGACAAAAAAGCCCTTCGCACCTGCGATGCGAAGGGCTAGCAGCTTACCCAGGCTTAGGCGCTGCGGTCTAGTTCCTCTTTCAATTCCGGCACGGCTTTGAAGAGGTCGGCCACCAGGCCATAGTCGGCAATTTGGAAAATCGGGGCTTCTTCGTCCTTATTGATCGCCACGATCACCTTGCTGTCCTTCATCCCGGCGAGATGCTGAATCGCGCCCGAGATGCCAACGGCGATGTAAAGGTCCGGGGCGACGATCTTACCGGTTTGGCCGACCTGATAATCGTTCGGCACGAACCCGGCATCCACCGCCGCGCGGCTGGCACCGACCGCCGCGCCAAGCTTATCGGCCACGGCTTCGAGAAGCTGGAAGTTCTCGCCGTTTTGCATCCCGCGCCCGCCAGAAATGACGATCCGCGCCGAGGTGAGTTCCGGGCGTTCCGACTTCGACAGCTCTTGGCCGACGAATTTCGATTTGCCCGAACCCGCAACGGCAGAAACCGCTTCCACCGCAGCCGACCCGCCGGTGGCGGCAGCGGCATCAAAGGCCGTGCCGCGCACGGTCATAACCTTAATGGCATCGGCAGATTTCACCGTTGCCAAGGCATTACCCGCATAAATCGGGCGCACGAACGTATCGGCGCTTTCAATGCCGACGACTTCGGAAATCTGCTGCACGTCGAGCAGGGCGGCCACGCGCGGCAGGAGATTCTTGCCGAAGGTGGTCGCCGAGGCGACCACGGCGTCATAGCCCTTGGCGACTGAGACGACGAGCGGCGTCAGTGCTTCGGCGAGGCCGTGAGCATAGTCGGCGCTATCGGCGCTCAGCACCTTGGTAACGCCCGCGATGGCTTTGGCGGCATCGACGGCAGCGCCGATCCCGGCCCCGGCGACGAGGACATGAACCTCGCCCAATTTCGCCGCCGCTGTAACGGCATTCAGCGTTGCGGGCTTCAGGCTGCCTGCATCTTGTTCGGCAATAACGAGAACGGCCATGATTAGATCACCTTCGCTTCAGTGCGCAGCTTTGCCACCAGATCGGTCACCGAGGCAACCTTAACGCCGCCCTGGCGTTTCGCCGGTTCGGTGACTTTCAGCGTGGTGAGACGCGGAGCGATATCGACGCCAAGGCTGGCCGGATCGATCACGTCGAGCGGCTTTTTCTTCGCCTTCATGATGTTCGGCAGCGAGGCATAGCGCGGCTCGTTCAAGCGCAAATCGGTGGTGATGATCGCGGGCAGGCTAATGGCGAGGGTTTCCAAGCCACCGTCGATTTCGCGCGTCACCGTGGCTTCGCCGCCCGCAACCGCGACTTTCGAGGCGAAGGTTGCCTGCGGCCAATCGAGCAACGCCGCCAGCATCTGGCCGGTTTGATTGCTATCGTCGTCAATCGCCTGCTTGCCGAGGATCACAAGCTGCGGGGCTTCCTTGTCCACAACCGCTTTCAGCAGTTTGGCGACGGCGAGCGGCTGCAATTCCGCGTCGGTTTGCACCAAAATCCCGCGATCCGCACCCATGGCGAGCGCTGTACGCAGGGTTTCTTGCGCTTGGGTCACGCCGAGGCTGACCACGACCACTTCGGTCGCAATCCCGGCTTCCTTCAGGCGAACCGCCTCTTCGACGGCGATTTCGTCGAAAGGGTTCATCGACATTTTGACGTTGGCGAGATCGACGCCCGTCTGATCCGCTTTCACCCGGACCTTGACGTTATAGTCAATTACGCGCTTCACCGCGACGAGTAGCTTCATTGCTGCGAATTCTCCGCCCACCGATGTTTTCTAATTTGGGGACTCTGTTCTGCGGGGCAACGCCCGACAAGTCAAGAGTGACGTTGACGTATAGGTTAGTTAATTGACCAATACGTCAACAAATCTCACCCTTCCCGGTTCTTACCCGGCACCCACAGAATGTCCGAAGCGCCCTTATCGTTCACCCAGCGCCCAATGACAAACATCAGGTCGGACAGGCGATTAAGGTAGCGCAAGGCCACGGGGTTCACGGTGTCGTCGTGGCGCATCAGCGTCACGCAATGACGCTCTGCCCGCCGGGCCACCGTGCGCGCCAAATGTAAAAAGCCCGCGCAGGGTGAACCACCGGGGAGAATGAAGCTATTGAGGGGGGCCAAATCGGCATTGAGCCCGTCGAGCGTTGTCTCCAACCAATCGACCTGGGGCTGCGTGACGCGCAGGGTCCAGGGTTGATCGACGGGGCAGGCGAGGTCCGCCCCAAGGTCGAACAGATCGTTCTGGATACGGGCGAGAATCGTCTCAATCTCGGGGGGCGCGTGCAAGCGGGCGAGGCCAATGGCGCAAGAGCATTCATCGACGGTGCCATAGGTTTCGACGCGCAAATGATCTTTCGGCACGCGGCTTCCGTCGCTCAGCGAGGTTTCGCCCGTGTCGCCGCCGCGCGTGTAAATCCGGGTTAGCCGAACCATGGTCAGGCCTGACTGGAAATCAGCGCCAGAACGAACAGCACAAGGGCCGCCGCCTGAAAACCGACGCGCATTTGCATCAGCTTATTCTGTTTCACCGCCGAGCCCGCACCGCCGCGCGCCATAGTGAACAGGCCGATGAAGAGAGTAGCCAGGACCGCCAGCATCGCCGCGCCCAGCAAGACAAGAAGGATCGTGCTCATGGCAAAGAGAGTAGGGCGGAACGGGGGGCTTGGCTAGGGGGGCGTCGTGCGCAGAACGGTATCGACCTATTCGCCGCCCGCATGAAGTGTCAGAGCTTAATCTCCGCCACGGTCGCTTTCGCATCGCCCAGCAGCTCTAGGGCCGCGTCGCGCGCGCCGTCAGCGTCGCGGGCGAGCACCCGGTCCAGCAACACTTTGTGCAGCGGCAAGCCCCGGCGCGGCGCGGGGATATGTTTGGTGGTAAAATCGAAACTGGTGCTCAGCGCTAAATCGATCAGCGCGCCGAGCGAAGCAATCAAATCATTACCGGTTGCCGCCATCATGGTTTGATGGAAGCGCACGTCGGCAGTATTCCAGGCGTCGAGATCGGGGGCGGCGTCCATGGCGTTGAAGGCCGCCATGAGGTCGGCGGCCTGTTCGGGCGTATGATTGCGCGCGGCCAAAGCGGCGGCGCCCGGCTCCACCATTTCGCGCAATTCCAGCAGCTTGGGGATGAACTCCAACACGGGGCGCGTCGCCAGCGACCAGGCGAGAATATCGGGATCGAGCAGGTTCCACACCCGCTGGGGCCGGACCCGCGTGCCGATTTTCGGGCGGCTCTCGATCAGGCCTTTCGAAGCCAAAACTTTAATCGCCTCGCGCAAAGCGGTGCGGCTCACCCCGAGTTCGATCGACAAGGTTTCCTCATTCGGAAGCAGTGCACCAGGGGCATATTCGCCACTCATGATGCGCGTTCCAAGCATATGGGCGACCTTGCCGTGCAAGCTGCGCCGGGAATAGGTGCGTTTTCCGCGATCCGCCATTGGTTTCCTCCCTGCGCCGAACCCTCGCATTCCCGCCCGCCGCTGGCAAGGGTAGCGGAGGCCCTGCGTTTTTTGCTATTCATCATACAATATTCTGTTAGCATTCTTCCCGGCTAAACGGCGCAAGACCGTAAATGCCCCTGGGGTGCGCCCCGAAAAAAGGTGAGGAAAGCGTGAGCAGTTCGATTTTCGCCCTGGATTGGGGCACCAGCAATCTGCGGGCGTTTCGGCTCGGTGCGGACGGCACCTGCCATGACCAGCGCGCGGCGGCCAAGGGCATTCTCGCGGTCCCGCCTGGCGGCTTTGAGGCGGCTTTGACCGATATTATCGGCGATTGGCTGACGGAAGCGCCAGATGCGCCCGTCATTCTCTCCGGCATGGTCGGCAGCCGTCAGGGCTGGGTCGAGGTTCCCTATGCCGAAGCGCCGGCAGGGATTGACGCCCTGCTAGCCAAAGCCCTACCCAAAACCTTGAAAGATGGCCGCACAGCCCTCTTTTTGCCCGGCGTTTCCTGCCTGCGCGACGGCGTGCCCGATGTGATGCGGGGCGAGGAAACCCAGATTATCGGCGCGCTGGCCCTGGCCGGTCTCGCCGATGGCCCCGTCTGCGCCCCCGGCACCCACAGCAAATGGGTGCAGGTCGCGGGCGGGCGGATCGTCAGCTTCGCCACTTATATGACAGGTGAGCTTTTCGCCCTCTTACGCGATCACTCCCTTCTGGGGCGTGGTCTGGTCCGCAACGATGCCGGGCAGGTGCAAGCCGCCCCGCCCGATCTGGCCCGCGCCGGGTTCGAGCGCGGCGTCGCGCAGGCTTTCGCTGATCCCGCCGTGCTGCGCACGCTATTTTCAACGCGCACGCTGGGGCTGTTCGATAAAATCCCGGCCCTCGCCCTGGCCGATTATCTCTCCGGCCTGCTGATCGGCGCGGAAGTGGCGGCGGCTTTACCCGAGGGCGGTCGCGGCACCGTTCCCGTTATTGCTAGCGCCGCGCTCGCCGACCGTTACGCCTGGGCCTTGGCCCTAAGAGGCTACACCGCCCAACCGATTTCCGGCGATGCCGCCGCCGTGGCCGGGCTCGCCCACTTCGCCACCGCTTATCTTCGCCAAGGACGTTGAATATGAGCTTCTGGTCTGCCATCGAAGCCCTGCCGCTCGTCGCAATTCTGCGCGGCCTGAAACCCGATGAGTCGGAAGGTGTGGCGGAAGCCCTGATCGACGCCGGGTTCCGCTGCATCGAAGTGCCGCTAAACTCGCCGCAGCCGTTCGATTCCATCGCGCGCATCGTTCGCCGCTTCGGCGATCAGGCCTTGATCGGGGCCGGAACCGTAACGACGGAAGCCGAGGTTGCGCGCCTCAAGGACATCGGCGCGCGCGTCATCGTGTCGCCGCACACCGACCCCGCCGTGATCCGTGCGGCAAAAGCCGCCGGACTATACGCGCTGCCCGGCTTCTTCACGGCGTCCGAAGCCTTTGCCGCCCTCAATGCGGGCGCGGATGGGCTGAAGCTTTTTCCGGCTGAAGCCGCCTCGCCGCAGATGGTGAAAGCCTTGAAGGCTATTCTACCCCCTACCGCCCCGCTGTTTGCCGTTGGCGGTGTCAGCCCCAACACCATGGCACCGTGGCTCGCCGCTGGCGCACAAGGCTTCGGGCTGGGTTCGGCCCTATATAAGCCGGGGATGGACCCGGCCACCGTTGGCACCAACGCCCGCGCCTTCGTGGCGGCCTGGGCGCTTTCCCTTTCCCGCTAAGGACACGTCCGATGACCAAACTGCGCAGCCGCGAATGGTTCGATAATCCCGAAAACCCGGACATGACCGCGCTCTATTTGGAGCGTTATATGAACTACGGCATCACGCGGGAAGAGTTGCAGTCGGGCAAGCCCATCATCGGCATCGCTCAGACAGGCAGCGATCTTTCCCCCTGTAACCGCCATCACATCGAATTAGCGCAGCGGGTGCGCGACGGGATTCGCGACGCGGGCGGGATTCCGATTGAATTCCCGGTGCACCCGATCCAGGAAACCGGTCGTCGCCCGACCGCGGCGATTGACCGGAACCTTGCCTTCCTTGGGCTCGTCGAAATCCTGCACGGCTATCCGATTGATGGCGTCGTGCTCACCACCGGCTGCGATAAAACTACCCCCGCGTGCCTGATGGCTGCCGGGACGGTCGATATTCCGGCCATCGTGCTTTCGGGCGGGCCGATGCTAGATGGCCATTGGCAGGGCAAGCTTGCCGGGTCGGGCACGATCATTTGGTCGTCGCGCAAGCAGCTTGCCACCGGCGAAATCGACTACCAGCAGTTTATGGACGCCGCCGCCGCCTCGGCCCCTTCCGTCGGCCACTGCAATACGATGGGCACGGCTTTGTCGATGAACGCCGTCGCCGAGGCCTTGGGCATGTCGCTGCCCTATTGCGGGTCAATCCCCGCGCCTTACGCCGCGCGCGGCCATATGGCCTATGAAACGGGGCGGCGGATTGTTGATATGGTCGCCGAAGAACTGACCCCGCGCAAAGTGATGACGCGCCCGGCCTTCCTGAACGCGATCCGCACGGCTTCGGCGATTGGGGCCTCGACCAACTGCCCGCCGCATTTGATTGCCATTGCCCGGCACGCTGGCGTCGATCTGACGTTGGAGGATTGGCAGACCTACGGCCATGAAATCCCGCTTCTCGTCGATTGCCAACCGGCGGGGCGGTTCTTGGGCGAGGCCTTCCACCGGGCGGGCGCGGTGCCCGCCGTGATGGCCGAACTGTTGCGTGCCGGAAAATTGGATGGCGCGGCGATCACCGTCACCGGCAAGCCGATTGGCGATATTCTCGCCAGCATTCCGGCGGGGGACCCGGAAGTCATCCGCCCTTACGGCGATCCGTTGAAAGAGGCGGCGGGGTTCGTCGTGCTCAGCGGCAATCTGTTCGAGAGCGCCTTGATGAAGACCAGCGTCATCGACCCAGATTTCCGCGCGCGCTACCTGTCGAACCCGAACGATCCCGAAGCCTTCGAAGCGCGCGCCATCGTGTTCGACGGGCCGGAGGATTATCATGCCCGCCTGAACGATCCGGCCTTGGCGATCGACGAGAATTGCATTCTCGTTATTCGCGGCTGCGGCCCGATTGGCTACCCCGGCTCGGCGGAAGTCGTGAATATGCAGCCGCCCGATGCGCTTATTCAGCGCGGGATTATGGCCCTGCCGACCTTGGGCGACGGGCGGCAGTCCGGCACCTCGGGCAGCCCCTCGATTTTGAATGTCTCGCCGGAAGCCGCGGCGGGCGGCGGGCTCGCGTGGCTGAAAACCGGCGACCGGATTCGCGTCGATCTGCGCACGCGCACGGTCGATGTGCTGTTGCCCGCCGACGATTGGGCGGCGCGCAAGGCCAATGAGCCCGCGCAACCGGCGATTCCCGCGAGCCAAACGCCGTGGCAGGAGATGTATCGCAAATCCGTGGGGCAGTTGCAAACCGGCGGGTGTCTTGATTTTGCCACCGCCTATCATCAGGTCGCAGCCCGCAGTACCCTGCGCCATTCCCATTGAGAGACCGGCCATGAGCGAACCCCTTCTGACCCAGCTTACCGATACACCGTGCAAACTCGGCGAAGGTCCGGTCTGGCACGAAGGGGCCCTTTGGTGGGTGGATATCAAACAGCCGAGCCTGCATCGGCTGGCCGGGGGCGTTAAAACCGGGGCCTATCAGCGCTTTGCCCTGCCCGAACCCGTTGGCGCAGCGGTGCCAACCGAAGGGGGCGATTGGCTGGTTGGGCTGAAATCAGGGGTCTATCGTTTTACCCCCGAAACCGCCGCGCTGGTGCCCTTTGCCGTTCTAGAAGCCGACATGCCGGGCAATCGGCTGAACGATGGTAAGGTCGACCCCTCCGGGCGGTTCTGGATCGGCAGCATGGACGATGCGGAAAATGCCCCAACAGGGCAGTTCTACTGCCTCAGCGGCTCCCCGCCCCGGATCGAAACCCTGCCCGTGCAGTTTACGGTCACGAACGGTCTCGGCTGGTCGGGCGACGGGCGCCGGATGTATCTGACCGATAGCGCCAATCGGACGATTTTTTACGCGCCTTACGATCCTGATACGGGCCAAACGGGCGAGCGTGGAATTTTCGCCCAGTTGACGGAGGAAGAAGGGTATCCCGACGGCCTCTGCGTCGATGCTGACGATCACGTCTGGTCCTGCCACTGGGACGGTGCCCGAATTACCCGGTATCGCCCGGATGGCAGCCGCGAACGGGTTTTGTCCGTACCCTTCAACCGTCCGACCTCCTGCTGCTTCGGCGGGGCAGACTTGCGCACGCTTTTCGTCACCTCCGCCCAAGATGCGATGGGAAAAGGGGGGTTCATTTGGTCGATTAACGCCATTAATCAACCCAATAATGTAACGTATGCGTCAATTCAGGGCGTGAAATCGACTCTTTTTGACGGATAATACTTTTGTCTTTCTTAACCTTGGGTGTAGCATCGTCGTAATGAAGCGCGCAAAGCGTCGGACAACGACCAGCTTCATCGGGGGAGGAAAATCATGCGGCTAACGATTAAAACGAAGCTGTTCGTTGCGTTGGCGGGCTTAGCTGCGCTTGCGGCGGTCGGTGGCGGGGCGGCTCTTTGGGCCTATGACAGGATCGGCGTTGCTTTCACGATCGTGCAGAATGAAAATCTGCCCGCGGTCGCGGTGGCGGGGGATCTGAAAGCGGAGGCGAATGCGATTGCCGCAAGCGCGCCCGCTTTGGCCGACGCGCCCGATTTGGCCAATCTCGAAGCTAGCAAGATCACACTTGATAATCGGATCGAAAGGCTCTGGGACCTCACCGGGAAGCTCAAATCGAACGAGCGCCTGATCGAAATGGTCAAGCAGTTCAATGAGCAGGTCAGCGCGGTGCATAAGGCGCGCGAATCCTATTTGAATGCCGAAGAAGATTTGCGCGCGCGCCTTGCCAATATCACGGTGACATCGCGGGTTTTGAACGACCGGCTGGCCCCGATCAACGAGAAAGCCCGGTTTAACCTGTCGCTCTCCTTGACCGAAGTACCCCTCGAACTCTCCAATGATTTCGACAAGGGTTTAGGCATGCTGCAAGCCCTCGCCGAAACCCATTTCCCGCTCTACGAAGAAAGTTCGGCCTTCATGCTGGACGTGGAGCGCGCGTCGGTTATGGCCCGCCAATCGGCGACCACCAGCAGTGTGGATCAGATGGTCCGCAACAAAACCCAAACCCTCGCCATTCTCCGCCATCTCGAAACCCGGCTCGTCACCCTCTCGAAGGACGCCCAGGATGTCGATCTGGTCTCGCCAGTGCAGCGCTTAGTTAAACTTGCGGCCGATGAAGAAACGGGCATTTTCTTGCTCGCTGAAAAGCGTATCAATGCCCAAATTGGTGTGATCCAGGCCTTGAAGCGCGTGAGTGCGCAGGCGCAGATGCTCTCGGCACAAGTCGATGAAATGGCCCAGGCTGTGCAGGGCGATGCCCGCGCCGAAACCCAACGCACCCTCGCCCTCGTCGATCAAGCGAGCCTGATGCAGGTTGTCTTGATTGCCGCCAGCCTGTTGATCGCGCTTGCCGTCGGCTGGGGCATTGGGCATCGCACGATTGCCCGGCGCCTGACACTCCTCTCCGGCGGGATGGACGCCGTCCGACAGGGCCGCTTGACCGAAACCGTTCGCGTCGGCGGCAATGATGAAATTGGCACAATGGCCCGCGCGCTCGATGTGTTCCGGCAAACGGCAATGGAGGTTGAAACCGCCCGCGCCGAAGCCGAAGCCGAGCGCCAGCGGTCGGCGGACGAGCGCCGCAAAGCCCTTACCCATATGGCAGATCAGTTCGAACAGAGCGTCGCCAAAATCGTCACCACGGTGCGCCGGGCGGCGGAGGAAATGCGCAACGCCTCGGGCTCGATGGCCAATATGGCCGAAGGGGCAACCCAGCAGACGGTCGAAGTC
>NZ_JBILQX010000104.1:0-11802 GCF_044372965.1 Elstera sp.
GCCCGTTGGATGGGTCGCCACGGTCGTTGGCAGGGTCAGGGCGGTAGGATAGGGGCGGTCGCGCAGGATTTTCGCCTGGTCCAGCATTTTGCCGTAGTCGGGGCCGATCGCGGGGATAACCCAGCTTTCGGGCGCGGCGCTCGCTTCCAGCATATCCAGCATGGCGCGGTAAGTATCGAGATCGAAGTTGTAAATATTGGCATTACCGCCGTAGAGCAGGCTGGAGACGCCCCCGGCTTCGATATGGCGGATCAGTGCCGCATTGGCGGCCAAGTTCACGGTACCGTCGGCACTCATGGCGACGGGCGGCACGGCGAAGACAGAGCGCGCGATATCGGCGGGCTGAACGGCAGAGGTTTTCATCGGGAAACTCCGGCAGGGCAGCCCGATAGGACTGCCGTTGGATGGGCGCGTATGACTAGGAAGATACCGCGTTTGGCTGTAAGCTTGTCAAGACAAATAGATATGTTGTAAGACAAATAAAATCTTAACCGGAGGAAGCCTCGATGTCCGTCAAATTGCCTAAGGATCTGCGCAGTTTTCGCTGGTATGGCGTCGATGATCTGCGCTCCTTCGGGCACCGCTCACGCACGAAGCAAATCGGCTATTCTGTGGAAGATTTCGCCGGAAAGCCAGTGATCGGCATTATCAACACCTGGTCGGAAGCCAACCCCTGCCATATCCATCTGCGCCAGCGCGCCGAAGAGGTGAAGCGCGGCGTGTGGCAGGCGGGGGGCTTTCCCATCGAAATTCCGGCGCTCTCGCCCGGCGAAACCATGATGAAGCCAACCTCCATGCTCTATCGCAATCTGCTAGCGATGGAGGTGGAGGAATTGGCGCGCGCGAACCCGCTCGATGGGCTCGTGCTGCTCGGTGGGTGCGATAAGGCGATTCCGGCCCTGCTGATGGGGGCGGCGAGTATGGATTTACCGTCCATCGTCGTTCCCGCTGGGCCCATGCTGCGCGGCCATTGGCGCGGCGATGTGCTGGGCGCGGGCTCGGACGTGTGGAAATATTGGGACGAGCGCCGCGCGGGGAAAATCGGCGCGACCGAGTGGGGCGAGATCGAAGACGGTATCGCCCGCTCCTTCGGCACCTGCATGACGATGGGCACGGCCTCCACCATGGCCTTTGCCGCCGAAGCGATGGGGATGACGCTGCCGGGGGCCGCCGCTATTCCCGCGCCGGATTCCTCCCATGCCCGCATGGCCTCGGCCTCGGGCCGCTGCATCGTCGATATGGTCTGGCAGGACCGCAAGCCGAGCGACATCGTGACCCTGGCCGCCCTGGAAAATGCGGTGCGCACGGTCATGGCTTGCGGCGGCTCCACCAATGCCATTGTGCATTTCCTTGCGCTCGCCGGGCGCTTTGGTTTGCCGGTGGATCTGGCGCGGCTTGATGCGATTTCGCGCGAAACGCCGCTGATCCTCAATTTACGCCCCTCGGGCAAATATCTGATGGAGGATCTCTACTATGCGGGCGGCTCGCGCGCCGTGCTCAACCGGCTGGGGCCGCTGCTGGCGCTGGACGCGATCACGGTCAACGGCAATAGCCTGGGCGCGAATGTGGCGGGGGCCGAGGTGCTCAGCGACGATGTGGTGAAGCCACTCGATCAACCCATGCTGGCCGAAGGGGGCCTCGCCGTGCTCACCGGCAATCTCGCGCCGCAGGGGGCGGTGATTAAGCATAATTCCGCCAGCGCTCACCTGCTGACCCACACCGGCCCCGCGCTAGTGTTCGAAGATTATAACGATATGTCGGCGCGCATTGATGATCCCGATCTCGACGTGACCGCCGATTCCGTGCTGGTACTCCGCCAAGCCGGGCCTTTGGGCGGGCCGGGGATGCCGGAATGGGGCATGCTCCCCATGCCAAAGAAGCTGCTGCAACAGGGCGTGCGCGATATGGTGCGCTTGTCGGATGCGCGCATGTCCGGCACCTCTTACGGCACTTGCGTGCTGCATATCACCCCCGAAAGCCAACTGGGCGGGCCGCTGGCCTTGGTTCAAACCGGCGATCTGATTAAGCTCGACGTGCCCGCTCGGCACTTGGATCTGCTGGTTTCCGAAGAAGAATTGACAGCCCGCCGGGCAGCCTGGACCCCGCGCGAGATTATTTATCCGCGCGGTTATGGCATGCTCTACGCCCAACACGTGACGCAAGCCGACAAGGGGTGCGATTTTGACTTTCTGGAGCGGACGGCGGGAAAAGTGCCGGAACCAGAAATTCACTAGAAAAATAGATTAATTTTCATTCATTCCTGCTTAAAATACCCGTCCTTCAATAAGGACGGGTATTTTGTTTTTGGTCTATATTGAATTTTATTGGTTTTGCTTATTCGTTAATAACAAAAATTAATTTCAAATCCAGCCTCGCTTTACTGTAAACCCTGCAAGGTTGGGGTATAAAAATCCTTTCCCGTCAAGATTTTTGAGTGAGAATGTAATGAAAACAATATCGATTCGAGCGAAATTGATTCTGTCAATTCTAACATTATCGCTTGTATTAATCCTATCGTCGGTAATCGGTGTGTTGAAATTATCGGATACTCGCAATTCTCTGGATGCGGTTTTTTCTCAACATGTTCCAAGCTTCATGCTGCTTCAGGAAATAAGATCAGAAATCTTGGCGTTCAGGATTGCCGAGGCCCAGCATATTCTCGCCTTTGATTTTCAAGATACGGTGGATGCCGAAGCGGTTTTGAAACGGACCAGCACGGCGATTGAGGCAAAGATTAAAATCTATCAGACCGCCGAGTCTGAGGCCGACGCGCAACGGCGGATCGAGGGGATCCTGACCGCCTGGAAAGCGCTGCTCGACCAGAATAAAACCCTCATCGATCTCTCGGGATCGCAGCGCACCATCGAGGCCGGCACCTTGTTCCGGCTAGAGGCCAAAAAGAGTTTCGATGCGCTGTTGGTGTTGATCGATAGCGAATTGGCGCGTGCCCGCAGCATTTCCGATCAATCGGCAGCTTCGGCTGTTCAGGAAGCCGGGAGTTCGGTCGCGCTGGTTTTGGCGTTTCTCGGTTGCGCCGTTGCCCTTGGCGCGGCAGTGATCGTCTATATTCTGAAAGGGGTTTCCGCCCCGATCCTGCACATGACCCAGGCCATGCGAGCGCTAGCCCAACGGGACTATGCGCACGCCATTCCCCACCTTGCGCGGCGCGACGAAATCGGCGCGATGGCAACCGCGCTCGATGTGTTTCGCACCGAAATGCAAACCGCCGAGCGGCTAACAGCCGCGCAATTGCAGGAGGCGACCGCCAAACTTGCCCGGCAGGCAGAGATTGACGCGCTCGTGCTCGGCTTCGACCGCAGCGCCAGCGAAACCGTTGAAGCGCTCGCCGGCGCCGCGACCGAGTTGCAGGCGACGGCCCAGAGCATGACTGAAACCGCCACCCACGCCGGTCATCAGGCCGAATCGGTGAGCGATGCCAGTTTGCAAGCAAACGGCAATGTTCAAACGGTTGCCGCCGCTGCCGAAGAGTTGAGCGCGTCGATCAGTGAGGTCAGTCGCCAAGTTCAACAGTCGATGGTCATTGCCGAAACCGCGCAGAAAGATGCTGTTCAAACCGCCGAACAAGTGCGCAATCTCGCTGAAGCCGCCCAGCGGATTGGTGAGGTCGTTGGTCTTATCAATAGCATCGCCGGGCAAACCAATCTTTTGGCGCTGAATGCCACGATTGAGGCCGCCCGCGCGGGCGAGGCTGGCAAGGGTTTCGCGGTGGTGGCGTCTGAAGTCAAAAATCTGGCGGCGCAAACCGCCCGCGCCACTGAGGAAATCTCAACCCAAGTCCAGGCCGTGCAAAGCGAAACCGGGGCCGTGGTCGCGGCGATCCGCACCATCGGCGAAACCATTCAGCAGATGAACGCCATCACCGCCACCGTCTCCGACGCGGTTGCTCAGCAAAATGCCGCAACGCGTGAGATTTCCCAGAACGTGCAACAAGCCGCATCGAGCACGCAAAGCGTTGCCTTTAGCATCGCCGGGGTAACGTCGGGCGCGGCGCAAACCGGGGCGGCGGCGGCGGAAGTGCTCAGTTCCGCCGATGGTTTGGCTCGCGAAAGCACTCGGCTGCGTCAGGATGTGGAAAGCTTTCTGAGCAATATTCGCCGCGTTTAGCGGGCAAGCCCCCCCAACCTCTCAATATGATCCACCACGGCCTCAATCCCCTGGTTCTGGCGAACGGCAGTGAAGACGAAGGGCCGCGTGCCCCGCGCTTTGCGGGCATCCTGCTCCATCAAGTCGAGCCGCGAACCGACATAGGGGGCAAGGTCGGTCTTATTGATGACCAGCAGGTCCGAGCGGGTGATACCGGGGCCGCCTTTGCGGGGGATATCGTCGCCTTGGGCCACGTCGATCACATAGATCGTAAGGTCGGCCAGATCGGGGGAGAAGGTCGCCGCGAGATTATCGCCGCCCGATTCGATCAGGATCAAATCGAGGTTCGGAAAGCGCTCGCGCATTGTGGCGATGGCGGCAAGGTTGATCGAGCAATCTTCCCGAATGGCGGTATGGGGGCAGCCGCCCGTCTCGACCCCCATTACCCGCTCTGAGGGGAGCGCCTGCATGCGGATGAGCGCGTCCGCGTCTTCCCGCGTGTAAATATCATTGGTGATGGCGACCATATCGTAACGGTCGCGCAACGCCCGGCAGAGCGCCGCCGTGAGGGAGGTCTTGCCGGAGCCGACGGGGCCGCCAATGCCAACGCGTAAAGGGCCGTTCGGCGAGGGGGATTTGAGCGCGGTCATGAGCGGAACAACCTTACATGCTGGGTTTCATGGGCGAGGGACGCTAGGTCCGACGCAAAACAGGCACCGCCGAGATCGTCGAGGTCTCCTGAAGCCGCCTCGTGAGCGGCGGTTTTCAGGGCGGGCAAGAGGTCGGCCAACACCCGTTGCCCGTCGAACTGGCCGATAACGCTGAGGCGAATGGCGGCGGACATCAGGTTACTGCAAAAGCCGAGGGCGTAAGCGTCGAGCGTCGGCGCCAATGGGATGTTCCGGTCGGCGGCGGCGGCCCCCACGGCCACGGGATAGGCGAGGCGGTTGGTTTTCATCAGCAGGGCCACACTCGGCACGTCCCAGGCGGCGGTACAGGCCGCGCCGAAGCCTCGGCCCTGGGTGAGCGTCTCTAACTGGCGTTCGGCCCCCGGTTGCAGGGCGGCGGCAAGCTCGGCGACGGCGGTAAGGCGCGCGGTATCCTTCGCCTGCCCGGCCTGCCAGGCTTCGGCGAGCAGCAGCAGATCGTTGCGCAGCGACCCCGAGGTTGCCAAATCGGTCAGCCACGCGCCAAGGCTTGCCCGGTCGGAAACGATCCCGTCGTCGACCAGCTTTTCCAGCCCGTGACTGAAGGCGAACCCGCCGACCGGAAAGGCGGGCGAGAGCCAGAGGAAGAGTTCCGCCGGAAAGGCTGCCACGTCAGTCGTGCGAATGGGCGTGGTCATCGTTATGCGCATGCCCGTGGGAATGGGAGTGCTGCAACGACGCCTGCCCGCCGTAAGCGCCGCCCTCCGGCTCGAACGGACGGATCACCTTATGCACGTGCCCGCCGAGGCCGTGGATCATCTCCGCCAGCACATGATCGGGCTGAATATAGATCGCATCGTCGGTGAGTTCGGCGGCGATGTGGCGGTTGCCGATGTGCCAGGCGATGCGGGCGAGGGCGCGCGGGCCGTGAGCGTGGATTTCCAGCAGCGCTTCGGCAGCGGCTTTAATCAGAATAATCCCGGTTTCGCCCGTTACCGCATCGCCCTCGGCCAAATAGGTGGCTTCCGGCAGATCGAGCAAAAACTCAACCCCCGCGTCGCTGGTCAGCACCACGCGGCGGCGGTAGCGGGACTCGCGGTCCAGGGTGATGGTATTGGCGACGGTCGCAGGATCGAAAGACCCGCACCGCAGCACTTCGGTTGCACGCTGCATGAACCCTCCGTGAAAGAGTTAGGGGCGCGGCCCCTAACAACCCCGGTTAAGGGGCTCAGCCCCTTAACAATCCCATTTACAATACTATTCTAACCCCTTTCCGGCGAGTTCAAGCCCTCGTGGATTCTCAAGGGGCCGCAGCCCCTTGAGCGGGGTTGGGGGCCGAGCCCCCTAGAACAAGAAGTATCTTTGCGCCATCGGCAGTTCTTTTGCGGGCTCGCACACCAGCAACTCGCCATCGGCGCGGACTTCGTAGGTTTCCGGGTCGATGGTGATGGTGGGCGTGGCGTCGTTGAACACCATATCGGCTTTCGAGATCCCACCGCGCACGTTTTCCACCGCTTCAACGCGCTTGGACAGGCCCAGCTTTTCCTTTACGCCGCCGTCGAGCGCCGCTTTCGAGACGAAGGTAATGCAGCTTGCGGTTTTGGCCTTGCCGAAGCTGCCGAACATCGGGCGGTAGTGGACGGGCTGCGGGGTGGGAATCGAGGCGTTCGGGTCGCCCATCGCCGCCGCCGCGATCATGCCGCCTTTGATAACCATATCGGGTTTCACCCCGAAGAAGGCGGGCGACCAGATCACGAGGTCGGCAAGCTTATCCACTTCGACCGAACCGATATGGCGGCTCATGCCGTGGGAGCGGGCGGGGTTGATGGTGTATTTGGCGATATAGCGTTTCGCGCGGAAATTATCGTTGCCCTGCGCGGCATCGTCCCCGAGCGGCCCGCGCTGCTGCTTCATCTTATGGGCGGTCTGCCAGGTGCGCAGGATCACTTCGCCGATGCGGCCCATCGCTTGACTGTCGGACGACATCATGGCGAGTGCGCCGAGATCGTGCAGAATATCCTCCGCTGCAATGGTTTCTTTGCGGATGCGGCTTTCGGCGAAGGCGAGGTCTTCGGCAATGCCTGAATCGAGGTGATGGCAGACCATGAGCATATCCAAATGCTCATCGAGCGTATTCACCGTAAAGGGGCGCGTTGGGTTGGTGGAGGAGGGCAGCACGTTCGGCAAGCCCGCGACGCGCATAATATCCGGCGCATGGCCGCCGCCCGCGCCCTCGGTATGGAAGGCGTGGATCGTGCGGCCTTTAAACGCCGCGATGGTATCTTCGACGAAGCCGCTTTCGTTGAGCGTGTCGGAGTGGATCATCACCTGCACGTCGTATTTATCGGCAACCGCAAGGCAACAGTCGATGGCCGCAGGGGTCGTACCCCAATCCTCATGCAGTTTGAGCGCACACGCCCCCGCAAGCACCTGTTCTTCCAGGGCATCGGGAAGGGAGGCATTGCCCTTGCCCGCAAAGGCGAGGTTCATCGGGAAACTGTCGGCCGCCAGCAGCATGCGTTCGATGTGCCAGGGGCCGGGGGTGCAGGTGGTGGCATTGGTGCCCGCCGCAGGGCCGGTGCCGCCGCCGAGCATAGTTGTGACGCCGGACATCAGCGCCTCTTCAATCTGCTGCGGGCAGATGAAGTGAATATGCGTATCGATTCCGCCTGCGGTGACGATCTTGCCCTCACCGGCAATAATCTCGGTGCCAGGGCCGATGATAATCGTCACATCCGGCTGAATATCCGGGTTCCCGGCCTTGCCGATGGCGACGATATTCCCGTCTTTCAGGCCGATATCGGCTTTGACGATGCCGGTCATCGCGTCGAGAATGAGGGCGTTGGTGATGACCGTATCCACGGCCCCTTCGGCGCGGGTCATTTGCGACTGGCCCATGCCGTCGCGGATCACTTTACCGCCGCCGAACTTCACTTCTTCGCCGTAAGTGGTGAAATCCTTCTCTACCTCGATGATAAGGTCGGTATCGGCGAGGCGCACCTTATCGCCCACGGTGGGGCCGAACATATCGGCATAGGCGGTGCGGGAAATCCGGCTGGTGCTATTGCGCGACGACGGCGCGGCCCCCGCCGGCGGCAGGCTTCCCATCACGGCTTGGCGGAACCCGAAGGCGCGGCGTGCGCCCGCGACTTCCACCAGCGTCACCGTGCGCGCTTGGCCGGGCTCGAAGCGCACGGCGGTTCCGGCGGGGATATCCAGGCGGAAACCGAGGGTGGCCGCGCGGTCGAACACCAGGGCCGCGTTGGTTTCATAGAAGTGATAATGGCTACCGACTTGCACCGGGCGGTCGCCGCTATTGGCGACTTCCAGGGTGATCGTCGGGCGACCAACATTCAGCTCAAGCTCGCCCGCCTTGGGGGTGATTTCGCCGGGGATCATCATCAACCTGCCACGGCGAGCGCAACGCCCGCAATCGCTGCCGCCGCGCCGGAGAGCCGGGCGAACAGCGCGCGCTTCTGCCCGAGGCCGACCCCGGCGATATGCAGCGCCGCAGTGGAAATCGCAAAGCCAATCCCGAAGCTGAGGGTCGAGGCATCGCCCACTTCGCCGCCGTGGGCGTAGCCGTGGAATAGGGCGAAGAAGCCGACCAGCACCGCGCCCACCCAAGCTGGGGTTTTCACCGCCAGCGCCGTCAGCAGCCCGAGCACGATCACCGAAGCCAAGATGGTTGGCTCAACAAAAGGAAGGGCCACCCCCGCCAATGCCGCGCCGAAGCCGACTGCCATGCACGCGACGAAGGCTATCGGCATCGCCCAGACCGCCCGCCCACCGATAAGCGCCGACCAGAGGCCGACTGTGAGCATCGCCAGCAGATGATCGAGCCCCGTCAGCGGGTGGCTCAACCCGGCGGCCAGCGAGCCATGCGCCACGGGATCGAGATGGGCGAAGGCGGGGGTGGCTGCGGTCAGGGCCGCGAGAAATACTAGGAAACGGTTCATGCTGAAAATCCCTCGCTCAACGGATCGGCTGATGGACGGTGACGAGCTTGGTGCCGTCGGGGAAGGTCGCCTCGACCTGCACATCGTGGATCATCTCAGGGATGCCTTCCATCACCTGATCGCGGCGCAGCACCTGCGCCCCGGCGCTCATCAGATCGGCAATACTGCGCCCGTCGCGCGCGCCTTCCACGACGAAATCGGTAATCAGCGCAATCGCTTCCGGGTGATTGAGCTTTACGCCGCGCTCCAGGCGGCGGCGGGCGACAATCGCCGCCATTGCAATCAGCAGCTTATCTTTTTCACGCGGGGTCAGGTTCATCTAAACGCTCCACACACGGGGTAACGGGCGGCCCATCAACAACGGCGCGACGCTGGCGAAAACCTGGGCCAGCGGCTCCAGCCGGTCGGCGAGGCCGCGTAAGATCAGCATATCATCCCAGGCGCTGGCGGCGACCCGGCAGGCGGCTTTTTCTAATCTTTCGCGCACAGGACCGAGAAGATCGGCGGCACCCGGCAGCGCCGCCATCAACACGCCCGCGACGCAAGCGCCGCCCGCAAGGCCGGGCCGGGCGAGCTGGGCCTGAATATCGCCCTCGATGCGCACGCTATCGGCATAGATCAGTTTTCCGCCGCGCGTGACGCGCCAATGATCCCTAAGGCTGCCTGCGGTCATCGTCTCCCCGGAAGCGGTGCGGCCAAAAACCAGCATTTCCCCCGCAACGAAACGGGCATCGGCGGCAAGCTCAACGCTCATCCGCCGCGTTAGCCGGGCGCGGTCAAACAGGATTGTACCCTGCGGCAGCCACGCCAATGCTGCGCCGTCGGCCACGCTCAGGCTTACATTCACCTGCGTGTCGTTCGAGTCGAGCGCGCGATAGACCCGTTCCGCCGACTGCGAGGTAATGATGCCTTGGGTTCCGGCCTCGGCGCACACCGCAAGCTGAACCTTATCGCCGCCGACCATACCGCCGCCGGTATTGACGATAACCCCTTCAAACCCGTGATCGGAGCGCGGGCGCATGAGCCGATAGCCGCCGCTTTCATGCAGCGTGCCGATGCCCGTGCCGCGCGCGCCGCAAACGAGGCTGGCACGAATGCCGCCGTCGACGCGAACGCGGCCAATCGGCGTTACCGCGCGCGGAAGTTCAGACAGCAAGATGGCGGCGGACATCCGTTTCGACCATTTCAGCGCGTTTGCCCGCGAGCACCACTTGCCCCCGGTCCATCACAGCGTAGCTGTTGGCAAGGTCGCGCGCGAACTCGAAATATTGCTCCACCAGAACAATCGCCATATCGGTGGTTTCGCGTAAGAATTCCAGCGCCCGGCCAATGTCCTTGATGATCGACGGCTGAATGCCCTCGGTCGGCTCGTCTAGCACCAGCAGCTTCGGGCGCATCACCAGGGCGCGGCCAATGGCGAGCTGCTGCTGTTGCCCGCCCGATAGATCGCCGCCGCGCCGCCCGAGCATTTCTTCGAGCACCGGGAACAGCGCGAAGACGCTGTCGGGAATGTTCCGCTCCTTGCGCGGCAGTCCAGCAAAGCCCGTTTCCAGATTTTCCTTTACCGTCAGCAGCGGAAAAATCTCGCGCCCCTGGGGGACGATGGCAACGCCTTGGCGGGCGCGTCGATAGGGCGGGAGTTTCGAAATATCCTCGCCGTTCCACAGAATCTTCCCGCGCGCGATGCTCTGTTGCCCAACGATGGCGCGGAGCAGGCTGGTTTTGCCGACGCCATTGCGCCCGAGAACGCAGGTAATCTGCTTCGGCACGGCGGTAATCGACACGTCGCGCAAGGCTTGGGCGGCACCATAATAAAGATCAATATTTTCGACACTCAGCATGGGGCGCTCCTATCGACCGAGATAAACTTCGACGACGCGCTCGTTGGACGAGACTTCATCGATGGTGCCTTCTGCCAAAACCGCGCCTTCGTGCAGGCAGGTCACGGTCACACCGAGCATGCGGATGAAGTGCATATCGTGTTCCACCACCACGACCGAATGGGTTTGGGCGATATCGCGTAAGAGATGGGCGGTGTCTTCGGTTTCGGCGTCGGTCATCCCGGCGACGGGCTCATCGACCAGCAGCAGCTTCGGGTCTTGCGCCAGCAGCATGCCGATTTCCAGCCACTGCTTTTGCCCGTGGCTCAGCGCACCGGCGATCCGATGGCGATGATCGATCAGTCGAATGCGCGTCAGAATCCCGGCGATTTGCTCGTCGGTGATGCGGTTGCGCGCACCGAACAGGGCGGAGCCGGGGGTGCGCGCGCCTTTCAGGGCAAGGCGCAGATTATCGGCGACGGTCAGGCTTTCGAACACGGTCGGCTTTTGAAATTTCCGCCCAATGCCGAGGTTGGCGATAGCGGTTTCATCCATTTTGGTGAGGTCGTGAAGACCGCCGAACATCACATCGCCGGTATCGGGGCGGGTCTTGCCGGTAATCACGTCCATCATCGTGGTTTTGCCCGCGCCGTTGGGGCCGATGATCGCGCGCATTTCCCCCGGTTGCAGATAGAGCGACAGACCGCGCAGGGCTTTATACCCGTCGAAGGAAACCATCACGCCGTCCATATAGAGCAGGCTGGCGGATACGGGAACGGTGACACTCATCGCGCGCTACTCCGCCGCCGGGGCGGTTTTAGCCGCCGCTTTTGTTGCTTGCCGTTTGGCCCAAAATTCCTTGACGCCGCCAACAACGCCTTTCGGCAAGAACAGCGTTGTGGCGATGAACAGCCCGCCGAGCATGAACAACCAATAGGGGGCGAGCGCGCCGGTCGTGAAAGTCGTCTTCATGAAGTTGACGATGAGCGCCCCCAAGGCCGCGCCGATCAGCGTACCCCGGCCACCGACTGCGACCCAGATGACCGCTTCGATGGAATTAGCCGGGGCGAATTCGGACGGGTTGATGATCCCCACCTGCGGCACATAAAGCGCGCCCGCAAGGCCCGCCATCGCGGCGGAGACGGTGAAGGCCACCAGCTTATAATGTTCTACCCGGTAGCCCATGAACCGCGTGCGGCTTTCAGCGTCGCGAATGGCGATCAGCACTTTACCGAAGGTGGAGGTGACGAGAATCCGGCTCACCCAATAGCA
>NZ_JBILQX010000105.1:0-11754 GCF_044372965.1 Elstera sp.
AGACCGCTATCGCATCACGATGGCCGTTGCGGGTTTTTCGGAAGCGGACATTAGCATCGTTGCCAAGCCCAATCAGGTCACGGTCAGCGCGCAGTCCAAAGCCGATGAAGCGACCGGCCAGTTCCTGCACCGGGGCATTGCCGGGCGCGCCTTCGAGCGCAAGTTCGACGTTGCCGACCATATTCGCGTTGCCGGTGCGACGCTGGAAAACGGCCTGCTGCACATCGATCTGGTTCGCGAAATCCCCGAAGCGATGAAGCCGCGCACGATTGCGATCACAACCCCGGCCAATAGCGCGACCCTGCCAACCTTGGCCGCCGCCGAATAGGCGCAAGGCGCGCGGTCTACGCGCTTCTCTAGACCTCTTCGTGATCCGCCCCCCGCCGGAATAGCCGCCTGCGGGGGGTCTTGTTATGCACCTCGCGAGTAGGGATTATCGGCGTATTACGAAAGAATCCTGTTGGGTCTGTGCAAACTATCCCGTAATTTATGGAATAGTGGGGCGGAAGGTCCAAAGATTATGGGATTCGCGGGAAAGGCCGTTCAGTAAACGCATGCACGACGACATATATGAATTACATGTCGCCGAAAGCGGGCGTTGGCACCTCCAAGAACGCTTTCGAGGGACACAGAAGGATGAGGCCGTCGAGGAGGCGAAGCGTCAATTCGCATCGCCATCCATTGAGGCTGTCCGGGTTATTCTTGAAAAATACGACGAGACTGAACAGCTTTTCAAGCAACGGACGATTTATCGTCAATCCAAGCAAAAGGTTGCCCCGCCGGTAAATGCCCCGGTTGCAGCCGCGCCGCCGCGCCGGATTGCCGCGCCGCCTCGGGTTGCCCCTGTTTCGCGCACGGCGCAGGCGCGCCCGCTTGGGACCGCCGCCTCGGTCTTAGCCTCTTCCTCGCCGCCGCCGTCCAAGCCCGCCGCCGCGCCCGAGGAGGAAGCTGGCCCCTCGCTCGCCAGCCGCCTCATGATGTCTGGATTGATCGCCTTAGTGCTCTCCGGCCTTGGGGTATTGCTGCTGACGGGCGTTTTGGGTGGCGAAAATGGGCCGCTCGCCTCAGTCGATCCGCTGTTCATTTATCTGCTCAGCGTTTTTGTGTTCGCGGCGGCCTTTTGGATTTCGCTGCAAATGTTCAGCCGAACCGGCGGACGCCGCGCCGCGCGCGCCCTCGTGGACGACGAGACGGAAACACCGGAGGCAACGCCAGCTTCAGCGCAACCCCCACAAGCCTCCTCGACCTCCCCCCCCTCGGGGGAGGCTGCCCAACCGATGTCTGCCGCCGAGCAAACCCGCTTTGACGCCGCCCAAAAAGCCATTGAAGAGCGGGGGCTTGCCGCCATGAACCTGGGCGGCAGTGCCTCGGCGCAGGGAAGCGTGCCGCCCGCTCCCACTCCCAGCACACCGGTTGCCGCCGCGCTCGCGCCTGAGGAAACCACTGCCGAGGAAAAAGCGCCCACTGAGAAGACGGAACCATCGGTAACCCCGTTCAACGGCGATTACCTGCTGACGTTCTTGCGCGACTCGCTGGTACACCCATCGATGCAGCCCTTTACCGGTAATGGTTTGGACGGGCGCAACCGCTTCGCCTGCCATTTGTTCATGTTGGGGGCGGCGGAAGCCGTTTTGACCAAAACCAAAGGCTCGGCCAAAGAACTGCCGATTTTGATTGGGGGCGCGCTTGGGGCTTTAGGGACAACCGCCGACCGGGCGGGCACCTTCCTTGCGCGCGTGGCCGATTATCATCGCGATGAGAAATTCGGCAAAGCCATCGAAGCCGGTCGCGCCGCCATGGTTGCCCGCTTGCAAAAAGGCGGCGGCGAGACTGATAAGCTTGGCGCGGCGCTCGAAACCTGGAACGGGGTCAGTGAGGCCGCGCAAAAGACACTCGATATCGCGATTCTGTTTACCGATCTGGTCGCCTCGGTCGCGACCACGCAGCGGATCGGCGAAGAACAGGCCATGCGCCTCGTCCAGAACCATAATCAGATCGTCGCCGTTGCCTTAAAGCGCAATCGGGGCCATCAGGTGAAGCATACGGGGGACGGCATTATGGCGGTCTTCCCGCGCGTGGCCGATGGGCTCGCCGCCGCCGTCGATATTCAACGCCAGTGCCAAGAGCATAATCAGGTCACGCCGGGCGAGCAGATCCTACTGCGTATCGGCCTGTCCGCCGGGCAGCCAGTGCAGGAAAATAACGATTATTTCGGGACGATTGTGCAACTCAGCGCGCGGCTTTCGTCGCTGGGCGAGCCCGGCGATATTCATTGTGATGCCATTTTTGCCGATTATGTAAAAGAGAATGTCGTGGCACCGCTCAGCGCCCCGTTCGACGTTCCCTTGAAAGGGTTTGCCCAACAGCAAACCGTCTATCGGGTTGAATGGCAGAACGATGCCCCAATTGCTGAGGCATCGGAATAGGGCGAGCGGACCGATTTTTAGCGCCTCAAGATAAGGAAATCCCAATGCAGCGCCCCCTTATTCCCACGGAAGTCTTGGCGGGCGGGGTTCTCTTGCTGGCGGCGATTGCAGCCCTGATCGTCAGCAACTCAACCCTGTCGCCGCTCTACGACGGGCTGCTGGAAACCCCGGTCGGCGTGCGGGCGGGGTCTGCCGGGCTGGAAAAGCCGTTGCTGCTCTGGATCAATGACGGGCTGATGGCGGTCTTTTTCTTCCTCGTCGGTCTGGAAATCAAACGCGAAGCGCGCTTGGGCCAACTCGCCAACCCTAAAGTTCTGGCGCTGCCGCTTGCCGCTGCGATTGGCGGGATGATCGCCCCGGCGGCGATTTATACGGCGCTGAACGCGGGCAATCCCCAAGCCCTCAACGGCTGGGCAATTCCGGCGGCGACCGATATTGCCTTCGCGCTTGGCATTCTTGCCACCTTGGGCAAACGCATTCCCCCCGCCCTGCGGTTGTTCCTGATGGCCCTGGCGGTGATCGACGATCTCGGGGCCATTGTCATTATCGCGATTTTCTACACGGCCGACCTCTCGGTTGTGGCTTTGGCGGGCGCGGGTCTGCTGCTGGTGGCCCTCGCCGCCCTCAACCTCGCGGGGGTGCGCAAACTCACTCCCTATGTTCTGATCGGCGTCGCGCTGTGGGTTTTCGTTCTGAAATCGGGCGTTCACGCCACCTTGGCCGGGGTCGCACTGGCCTTCGCCATTCCGCTGTCGGATAAAAATGGTGAAACCGAGCATGGTCCCCTGCTCACAGCGGAACACGCGGTTTATCCGTGGGTAACGTGGGGGGTGCTGCCCATTTTCGCTTTCGCCAATGCGGGCGTATCGTTCGCGGGCCTCGGGGTGAGCGCCTTTGCGGAAACCGTCACCTTGGGGATTGCCTTGGGTCTGCTCATTGGCAAACCCGTTGGCGTTCTCCTCGCCTCCCGTCTTGCCGTTCGCGCCGGTTTGGCTGAATTGCCGGAGTCGCTGAGCTGGCCTTTGGTTGCCGGGGCCGGGATTCTGGCGGGGATTGGCTTCACCATGAGCCTATTCATCGGCGGCCTTGCCTTCAGCGGCCCCGACGCGGCGGCCCAGGTCCGGCTGGGCGTGCTGGCGGGCTCGGTGCTGGCGGCGGTAATCGGATATCTTTATCTGCGGCGGGCCGCGAAAGCATGACATCGGCAAAGGGAGCAAGCCGAATCGCCGATGTTCCGCCCGATCATCTCGCGCGATTGAATCGCGGTGAGGCGGAAACGCGCACCCTCGCGGAAGGGTTGGCGATGTCGTTTCCAACCCTCATGGCGCAGGTTGATCCGGCCTTAGCCGAGGCGGCGGCGGCTGATTTACCCGCCGACATTGGAATTACCCAACGGATGGCCCGTGCGGGGGTATTGTTGTGGGGCCGCTTTGGCTTGGAGGGGCTTACCACCCTATCGGCCCACCCCTCGGATACCGTGCGAGGCTGGGCCGCCTTTGCAATTGCCGCCGCACCCGACTGGGATTTGTCCCAGCGCCTGAAGGCCGTTCGCCCGCTGGCCGACGACGCCCATTTCGGCGTGCGCGAATGGGCCTGGCTCGCTCTAAGGCCCTCACTTGCCGCACAAATCGAACCAAGCTTGAAGCTCCTCCAACCCTGGACCGCCGAAGCTTCCGCCTACCTGCGCCGCTTTGCCAGCGAGGCCACCCGTCCGCGCGGGGTTTGGTGCGCGCATATTCCGGCGTTGAAAGACAATCCAGCGGCAGCCCTCCCCCTGCTTGCGGCCTTGCGCAACGATACGAGCGAGTATGTTCAGGATTCAGTGGCGAATTGGCTGAACGACGCCGCCAAGTCCCGCCCCGACTGGGTGCAGTCGGTCCTGGCCGAATGGCGCGCCGAGGGAACCGTCGCCCCGCGCCTGCTAAAGCGGGCGGCCCGAAGCTTAAAGCCCGAAAAAATCTAATCCACCTCGGTAACGGTCGCCACGCGCAGGCGCGCCCCGTCGAGCATATGCAGATTATTGTACGCGAGCAGGCTATTGACCGAGCGCACATAATCCTGCCCGCGCTCGGAATAGCGCCCAAGGGCCGCCATTAAATCCGGGCCGGAAACGGGTTTCCCCGTAAGGCGCAGGCGGGCGCGCAGGTCGCGGAACCCGGCATAGGCCGCGTGGGTGTTGAGATTGCGGACGTAGGAGGCCACCCCTTCCGCAAGATCGGCATAGGGCCGCTGGCGGCGCACCGTGCGCCCTTCGGCATCACGCACCCACATGACCATGCCGAACAGGGCGTTGCCCTCGCGCGCAAGGTTGGACGTGCCCCAACCGCTTTCCTCCGCCGCCTGGGCGAGGGCCAGCGAGGGCGGAACGATATCAACGCGCTTCAACAGATCGGGGAGCGACCAGCGCTCCAAGCGAAACTCGGTGAGGACAGCGGCAACAAAAGCGCGGTCGTCGTCGGTCAGATCGCCCGATTCAACCCGCCCGGCGAGTTTCAACACGCGCTGCCGGGTTTCCAGAATATGGGCGTTCACGTGCAGCAGATGCGGTAAAACGGAGCGCACGAAAATGCCCTTGCGCTCCTGGGAGGCGACGGCGTGGGTCAAATCCTGCGGCAGCCGCGCCAGAAACACGCCCGGCACGTCGCCTTCAAGGGCAGTATCATAATCATGCGCATCGAACAGGGTGAGCAGCTTCGCGGTCGAAGGCACCGCTTGGCGCGTTAAAAGTTCGGGTTTCGGTGGGGAGACCGCGCTAACCGCAAAAGCCCCGCTGAAGGGCTCGATGCCAAAACGCGGTTCGGCCTTCCCGCGCCGCGACTGCTGGCGCTGTAACTGGCTTTGAGCATAGTCAAACATCTGCAAGCCCCGGAAGGCCGTCAGATCGTGATCGCGGTAGCCGCCCGCCACCAGCGCATCCGTCACAAGCGCCTGGGTGCGCGCTATGGCATCGATCCCCGGCGGGCCGCCGCGCAAATCCTCGCGCCAGGCGACCAGGTCGGTGAGGGCCTGCAACGGTTCCGACAGGGCGAGCGCCTCGGGGGCCGGGGTCAGGTCGGCGAAGGCCTGCGATGGCGCATCGGGAAGGGGATCGGCCCGCGTGGCGAGCACTAAAGGTTCGTTGAGCGAATGCGACGGCCCAAGGCCGGGTTCGGTCCAGATTGCCAAACTCTCCCCAGCTTCGGGCGGCGTCGCCACCGGCGGCGGGGCCGGGTCAAGCCGGTCGCGCGCGGCGAGCAGCCAGGAAGTTTCCACCTCGCGCGGACGGGGGCTAAGGGCGCCCCGCTCCACCGGCAGAACGTCAGGCAAACGCGCGGGCGGATGCAGCGGGTCGCGGCGCGGAACGAACGGCGCGGGGGCGATGCGGTCCGCCATCATTACCGCCGCCACCGGCTCGCCCAGCGGCTTTAGCCGCGCAAAGGCCTGCAATGGCGTCGCCGCCAGCGGCATATCGCGCTTTCGCGCCAGCGCGACCAATTCGGAAGGGGGCAAATCCTGCGTTTTAAGGGTACGCGCGGGCGAAAGATGGATTTCCACCCGGCGCGGCGTTTGCGGCGGGTTGGCGGCAATCAGCAGCACCGTTGCCAGGGCCGACTCGAGCGCGAGCAGCCCCAACAAGGATGTAAAAAGCCGACGCCCTGTGAAGGACATCGGCTGATGTTCCGCGTTTCCCCACATTTCCAAAAGAGTTTAGCGGGAAGAAACGGAGGAGTCTTGGTCTCAGACCGTAAGATTTTGTCTTACGACCTGAGCCGTTTTTGCTTCAAACGGGATTCTTTAAGCAACTGCACGGACTTCCGAGACTTCCGGAACGTAATGCTTGAGCATATTTTCAATGCCCATTTTCAAGGTTGCGGTCGAACTCGGGCACCCGGCGCAAGAGCCGCGCATCTTGAGGTAGACGATCCCCTTATCGAAGCCCCGAAAAACAATATCGCCGCCATCCTGGGCCACCGCCGGGCGCACGCGCGCATCCAGCAGTTCCTTGATCTGATGCACGATAGGCGCGTCTTCTTCGGCGAACTCTTCGTCTTCGGCTTGCTCGGCGTCATCCAGATCGTGCAGCACCGGCGCGCCGGAGAGGAAATGATCCATGATCGCCGCCATCGCGATGGATTTTAGCACCGGCCATTCTTCGTCGCCCGACTTGGTGACGGTGACGAAATCATCGCCCAGGTAGACGCCCGTCACCCCCGGCAGGGTAAACAAACGCTCAGCCAAGGGCGAGGAAACCGCTTCTGCGGCGGAGGCATAGTGCACGCTGCCGCGCCCCAATACCGGACGGCCCGGCAGGAACTTGAGGGTCGCAGGATTGGGCGTGGCTTCGGTCTGAATGAACATGGCGGGTCCCTCGGGTGAGCGTCGCCGGGTGTCCGGCGGGATATGGGACTAATTTGGTCCTAATCCCGCCGAAACGCAAGCCCCCGTGGTTAACAGTGATCTTATTCCAGCCCTTCAAACAGCGCGGTCGAAAGATACCGCTCCGCAAAGGACGGGATGATGACGACGATACGCTTGCCCTTATTCTCGGGCCGCGCCCCCAATTCCAACGCCGCCGCCAGGGCCGCGCCGGAGGAAATACCGACCGGCAAACCTTCGATGCGCGCCACATCGCGCGCCGTGCGGAAGGCGGTATCGTTGCCGATGCGGATGACCTCGTCGATGATCTTCGTATCGAGAATGCCAGGAACGAACCCCGCGCCGATCCCCTGGATTTTATGGGGGCCGGGCTGGCCGCCGGAGAGCACGGGGCTATCTTCCGGTTCAACCGCGACGATCTTCACGCCCGGCAGCTTCGCCTTGAGCACTGACCCAAGGCCGGTAATCGTGCCGCCAGTGCCGACGCCGCTGACGACGAAATCGACCTTACCCTCGGTATCGGCCAGAATTTCTTCCGCCGTGGTGTGGCGGTGGATTTCCGGGTTCGCCGGGTTTTCGAACTGTTGCAGCATCACCGCATTCGGATCGTTCGCCACGATGTCATTGGCCTGGGCAATTGCGCCCTTCATGCCCTGGGCCGCCGGGGTGAGGCGCAGTTCAGCGCCGAGCAGGCGCAGCATCTTGCGCCGCTCCACCGACATGGATTCGGGCATGGTCAGGATCAGCTTATAGCCCTTCGCCGCCGCGACAAAAGCCAGCGCAATGCCGGTATTGCCCGACGTCGGCTCCACCAGGGTTGCGCCCGGCTTCAAACGCCCATCCCGCTCGGCGGCTTCCACCATCGCAAGGCCGATGCGGTCTTTTACCGACGCAAGCGGGTTGAAGAACTCCAGCTTCGCCAGAATTTCCGCCTCGACCTTCCGGTCCGCCGCAAGCTTGGACACGCGGACGAGCGGCGTCGCGCCAATGGTATCGAGAATGCTGTCGTAGATGCGATTGCGGAAGGGGCTGGCGGACATGAGACTCTCCTCGGTCTAATTACCGAAATTACGATGCTATATGTTTATATAACATCGATTGACGGATGTTAAATGGTGAAATCGACAATTGCCGCCGCATGGGCGGGAATCCCGGCGGCGCGGGAGCGCTCGCACAGGTCTTCCAGGGTGATCGATTCAAGCCGCGCCATTACTTCGGCGGTAAGCTCAATCCACAGCGGCTGGACCACGCGCGTGCCGAGATCGGAGGTGCTGGCTTCCGGCCCTTCATTCTCCTCCTCGCCGGTGACGAGGCGGATGATTTCGCCCAAGGTGATGCGCCGCCGCTCCCGCGCCAGCCGGTAGCCGCCGCGCGGGCCGCGCACGCCCGCCAGAATCCCGGCGCGGGTAAGCTGCTGCAAAATCGGCTCCAGCGAGCGTTTGGGAATGCCCTGCCGGGTAGTGATATCGCCCGATTGCACGGTGGTGCCCCCGGCGTGATAGGCGATATCCAGCACGGCTTCGATAGCGAGCAGGGTTTTGCGCGGCAGACCGAGCATCGGCGTGTCCTTTAAGCGGAAGGGGTTGCAGCAAGGCCCGTGGAGCCGAAGCCGCCCGCGCCGCGCGCGGTTTCGTCCAAGCTGTCGACCGGGGTCAGCGCCGCGCGGGTAACTGGCGCGAGCAGGAACTGGGCGATGCGCATGCCCCGCTCCACAATAAAAGGCTGATCGCCGTGATTAATCAGAATCACCTGAACCTCGCCGCGATAGTCCGCATCGATGGTGCCGGGCGCATTCAACACGGTGACGCCGTTCTTTGCCGCAAGGCCCGAACGCGGCCGCACTTGACCTTCGAACCCCGCCGGAATGGCGAAAGCGAGGCCGGTCGGCACGAGTGCGCGTTTGCCCGGTGCCAGCGTGATCGGGCCGGCGATGGCGGCCAGTAGATCGAAGGCCGCCGCCCCCTCGGTCGCATAGGCGGGCAAGGGCAGATCGGCCCCGTGGGGCAAGCGCAGCACGGGTAGAGGAGTTGCGGTCATCAAGCGTCTCTCAAAGTCGAAAAATAAGTGGCGACCGCTTGGGTCAGGCGATGGGCGGCATCCGCTTTGGTCGCGTGCGGCCAAGTATCGATTCCGGCGGCGGTCACGAGGTTCAAACTTGTGTAATCGCCGCCGAAGGTGCCCGTCGCGGGGCTCACATCATTGGCGAGAATCCAGTCGCAGCCCTTGCGCAGGCGCTTGGCGACCGCGTGTTCCAGCACTTTTTCGGTTTCGGCGGCAAAGCCCACCACCAGCGCCGGGCGCTGGGCGTGATGGGCCACGGTTTTGAGAATATCGGGGTTCTCGGTCAGGTGAAGTGCGGGCGGCGCATCGCCACTCTTTTTCAGCTTTTGGTCCGCCGCCGAGGCAATGCGCCAGTCGGCCACCGCCGCCGCGCCAACGAAAAGATCGGCGGGCAGCGCCGCTTCCACCGCGTCCAGCATCTGCTGCGCGCTTTCAACCGCCTGAAGAATAACCCCGGCGGGCGTCGGCTCCTGGGTGGGGCCGGAGACGAGGGTGACGCGCATCCCCGCTGCCGCCAAGGCCCCGGCAATCGCGTGCCCCTGCTTGCCCGACGAGCGGTTGGCGATATAGCGCACCGGGTCAATCGGCTCATGGGTGGGGCCGGAGGTGACAATCGCGTGCTTGCCGACCAAGGCGGGCAGCGGCGTATGGGCGAGAAACGCCGCTTCCAGCGCCGCCAGCAACTCGGGCACTTCCACCAGCCGCCCTGAGCCGGTCTCGCCGCAGGCCAAATCCCCCGCCGCCGGACCAATGACGGTAACGCCGCGTGATTTAAGCGTCGCGAGGTTCGCTTGGGTCGCGGCGTGCTGCCACATGAAGAGGTTCATCGAAGGCGCAATGAGCACCGGCTTATCGGTGGCGAGCAGCGCCGTGGTCGCCAGATCATCGGCAATCCCGGCGGCCATTTTGGCCATCAGATTGGCGGTTGCGGGGGCGACCAGCACCAAATCGGCCTCGCGGCTCAGGCGGATGTGCCCCATCTCGCTCTCGTCGGTGAGCGAGAAAAGCTCTTGATACACCTTATTTTCGGACAGGGCCGCCACGGATAAGGGGGTAACGAACTGCGCTCCGGCTTGGGTGAGCACACAGCGCACATCGACGCCGCGATCCCGCAAACGGCGGATCAGCTCCAACACCTTATAGGCGGCAATTCCCCCGCCGATGATGAGTAGCAGCCTTTTTCCCGACAGCATCTGTTTGACCGATAAAAGGACAAGATTGGTCTGGAAAATGGGATAAATTGGCTAAGAGCGCAAGGAGAATGTGATATTTTGGAGCGGTTCGGCGTCACGTCGATGTTCGGAAGGCGGCAAATTGGCTTGCTTTACGTTGTGTTTAATACCGGAAAAATTGAGAACTTTCCCGATCAATACAATATTCCATTACAATAAATAAATTTAACCTCTCTTCACGTTGCACTTAACACCTCAACGCGAAAAGCCTCCTCTTCACAACCACGAATATCTTCCATATCAAAAAATATAAACATTGATCCCGGAACACTAGAGCCAAACATTACTGGAGCTTTCCCATGAAAAATCAACCCCCAGACCACCTCTAATGAGACCTCCTCCCCAATCCAGTCTTGACAACCAAGCTCAAAGACCACATGAACATGACGTTTATCAATTTCGTTCATAGTACGCAAATCGAATTTGTATATACAATCTAAAGATCGGAATTCTCCTAAGTTTTGCCCGGACCGCACCCGTCGAACGATCAATTTATAAATCTCAACCACAAGTTGCCCAAATTCCCCAAGAATAGACTCGTCCACCGATTCAATTAAATATGAACCAGAGTCAGTTATAATCAAAAAAGAGTTACATCTGAAGCCAGATTTTCCATACTTATGTATTGATCCACTGAATTTTATCTCTAACCACCTCTTATTCAATAGAGATCGAACCGAATCACTGCTCTCCAAATCCAAAAGAGATTGAAAAAACCGCATTTCACATTCTCCAAATATCAGTATTTACTTAACCTTAGACGAAAACATCCAGCCTGAACCAGGATATCACACGAGTTTGCGGGCTGATATTCGTACCGTATACAATATCGGCAAACCGTGGCCCCGAATATTTGGTCTCATGCTCGCCGCAAGGCAACAGGCGGGTGGGGGGTGAACTACGACGGTTCGGCATAAGCGCCCAAGGCCTAACCGCCGCCTTACCGAAAATTCAGTAGCGCCCTTAGCCCAGTTGCGGCACTACTCCTTCTCTCGATATCTGTTTTGAGCGTGGGGTTTCCGGTGATGATGTCTGCCAAGCGTATTTTGATCAGCGGCGGGGCGGGGTTCCTGGGGTCGCACCTGTGCGAGCGGCTGCTGAACGAAGGCCATGACATTCTGTGCGTGGATAATTATTTCACCGGCAGCAAGGCCAATATCGCGCATTTGCTCGATCATCCGCGCTTCGAAGTGATGCGCCACGATGTGACCTTCCCGCTCTATGTGGAAGTAGACGAGATTTATAACCTCGCCTGCCCAGCCTCGCCGATCCATTATCAGTTCGACCCGGTGCAGACGACGAAAACCTCGGTCCACGGCGCGATCAATCAATTGGGTCTTGCGAAACGCGTGCGCGCGAAGATTTTCCTGGCCTCGACCTCGGAAGTCTATGGCGACCCCACCGAGCATCCCCAGACCGAAAGCTATCGCGGCAACGTCAACCCCATCGGCCCGCGCGCCTGCTACGATGAAGGCAAGCGCGCCGCCGAAACGCTCTATTTCGATTATTGGCGTCAGCATAAGCTGCGCATCAAGGTTGCGCGGATTTTCAACACCTACGGGCCGCGCATGCACCCGAACGATGGCCGCGTTGTTTCGAACTTCATCATTCAAGCGCTGCAGAACGAGCCGATCACCCTGTACGGCGACGGCAGCCAAACCCGGTCCTTCTGCTATCAG
>NZ_JBILQX010000297.1:0-2663 GCF_044372965.1 Elstera sp.
CGGGCAAGCTCTAAGATCTTCCGATCCACGCTTTCGGGCGCAAAATCATCCACCGTCGCGCCATAATGGTGCGAATCGCCGACGACCAGCGAGCCATCGGCGCTTTGCACGACGATCAGATGAATACCATCGGCCAGAATCTTCGGCGATTCCTGCTGCAACTGTGCGGCCAACGCCGGTTGCGACGGGCAAACATGGTAGCCGCGATAGCGCAGCAGGCCGAAATCGCTCATCACCGCGTGCGGCAAGCGCCAACCGGGATCGGAGAGACGGAGCATGTGGAGTTTGCACTCCTGCGGGCGATGGCGGGCGATGACCTCGGGAAACAGCGTGCGGAAATCATGGCCGGGGCAAACGGCAATCGCGTCCGCTTCAATCGGGCCGTGCGCGGTTTCAACCCGTCCCGGCGCGACACCGGTAACAGCGCGGCCGCGTTTGAAGACAACGCCCTGGGTTTCCTCCAGCCATGCCGCGAGCTTCGGAATTGCGGTGCGGGATTCAACGCGCAACTCGTGGGGGGAGTGGAGTCCCCCGGTCAAACCGCTTCCCTGGGCGAAGGGAAGGGCGGCGCGCACTTGATCCGGCTCCCAAAGGGTGCAGTCGTCGCCCATCGGGTCGCGGGCGAACTCCTCAATGACCTGCCGGGCTAGAGGGGAATGGGCGAGCATCACAAGCCCGCGATGCAGTACGTCGATTCCGGCCTGGGGGGCGATTTCGGCCCAAATATCGCGGCTGAAACGCGCGCGCCGCCACGTATCGCCCTGGCCTTGGCCGGTGACGGTGACGAAGCCGAAGTTGCGCACGGAAGCGCCATTAGCGCGCATATCGCGGTCGATCACGACCACTTTTAGTCCTGCGCGAGCGGCGAGGGTGGCATGGGCAAGGCCGACGACACCGGCCCCAATAACGGCGAGATCATAACGCATTGATGAGAAATACCTTTACCGTTCGGTCCAGCGTTTGCGGCGGCGTTCGATCCAGCCGACGAGGGTGAGTTGCACGAGTTTGGCGGCGGCACAGAGGGCGACAATAATCATCCCCATTGCGGCGGCAGAGGCGGTCGCGCCCGCTTCGTCCATATTAACGATGGCGATGGAGGCGGTTTTCGTCCCGGCGACATAGAGAAAGATGATCGCCGATAGGGTAGTCGCGGCATTGGTGAAGAAATAGATCCAGATGCCCAGCAGCGTCGGCAAACAGAGGGGTACGGTCACGCGAAAAAAGGTGCGCCACGCGGGGACTTTTAGCGACGCCCCCACCACATCGAACTCGCGGTCGATGGCGGTGAGCGCGGTGGTGGCGGTCACATAGGTGACGGGCACGAGACGCATCACCGTATTGAGAATGAGAATGGCCAGCGTGCCGTAAAGAAGGTTCAGCGGGTTCCAGGGCGCATTGAAAAAGAAGATATAGGCCAGCCCCATCACCAGCCCCGGCACCGAGAGCGGAATGAGCACCAGAATCCGGCCTAAGGTAACAAGCCGCGTGGCATCCTTCACCCGATCCAGCAGATAGGCCGTGATGAAGACTAAGGGTGTTCCGATGCAGGCGCTCCACACCCCGAGGCGCAGGGTGTTCCAAACGGCGTTCCAGCCCTGGGCATCGACCTCGTTGAAATCATAATGGCGCAGGGTGAGGCTGAGATTATAGGGCCAATAGCTGACGAAGGAGGCCCAGGCGGCGATCCCCAGGATCAGCAGAATCGGCGCGGCGATCAACAGCCCATAGCCGAGCGCGAACCCATCGCGGCGCGCATCCGGCTGCGGCACCAGCGGCACGGCGCGGGCGGTCAGTTGCGCCTGCTGGCGGCGCTGAACGGCGCGATCCACGAGAAACGCGGCGACGGCGGGCAGCAGCAGCACCAGACCAATCGTCGCCCCCATCGGGAAATTCTGTTGGCCCACGACCTGCTTATACACATCGGTCGCCAGCACGTTGAACTGCCCGCCGATGACCTTCGCTACGCCGAAATCGGTGATAACCTCGGTAAAAACGACGAAAATCGCCCCGATAAGCCCATAGCGCGCCCCCGGCAGGGTAATTGTCGTAAAGATGCGCCGGGCGGGCGTGCCTAAGCTGGCGGCCGCCTCATACAGGCGGGCGTCGGCGGTGCTAAGGGCGGTCACGAGAATAATCAGCGCTTGCGGAAAAGCGAAGAAAACATGGGCCATGATAATGCCCCACGGCCCGTAAATATCGAACCCTTCGGGCAGGATCGGACGCAAAAGCCCCTGATTGCCAAAAAGATAAATCAGCGCAATCGCGGGTAGGACCGAGGGGGCGAGCAGCGGAATGGCGGCAATCGCATTGAGCGCGCCGCGCCCCTTGGCGCAGGTCCGCGTTAGCATATAGGCATACCCGAAGGCCACGGGCACGGTAATGAAGACCACAACCCCAGCGGTCCAGATGCTGTTCCAGACCGATTGGGCCAGGCTCGGCGTTGCGAGAAACCGCAGCAGGTTTTCCGCCCCCACGAAGCGCCCGTCGCGGGATTCGAGCGCCAGTTGAAACAGGCAGACCAGCGGCACGGCAATGCCGAGCACGAGCCCCGCCACAATCGCCGCCAGCCCCGTGCGGAGGGCGAGGGCTTCCAGGTTCAGCGGCGCGCGGGCGCTTGGTTGGAGGGCTGTCATCGTCTCAACCCGCCGGGAACAGGTGCAGGG
>NZ_JBILQX010000106.1:0-11661 GCF_044372965.1 Elstera sp.
GCCCAGCCGTCCACCGACAGCGAATTGACCCGACGCAGGGGGAAATCCGCCCCGGCCTTATGCAGCTTGCCCAACGCCTCACCCAACTCCGCCGTATGCCCCGGCAAAATCCGGCGCGGCCAGACCCCTGCCAAGAAGCTGACCATCGCGGCGGGGCGGTCGCGCAAGGTGCGCAAGCGCTGGCCGGTTTCAGTGGTCAGCGGGATCGGGCAGGAGAGGCCGCGCGCGGCGAGATGGTCCATCAGTCCGATGAAGAACGGCAGATCGTCCGGGTTCACGCGCTTTTCATAGAGGGTGAGGATATAGCGGCCCTCGGTGGTATTGATGAGGAAGTTGGAATTCTCCACCCCCTCGGCGATACCCATATAGGACGTAACCTCGCCGATGCCGTAATCGGCCACAAAGGCGCGCAATTCTTCATCGGGAATATCGGTGTAAACAGCCATTCGGATTATCCCGCCAGCGCCTTGGGCAGTTTGAAGGTTACGGTTTCCTCGGTGACGCGAATCTCGCGGATCGTCACACTCCGGTGCTGGCGCGCGGCGGCGATGACCTCATCGACCAGCACTTCCGGGGCCGACGCGCCCGCCGAGAGCCCGAGGGTGTGAATATCGGCAAAAGCCGCCCAATCGATCTCGCTCGCCCGCTGGATCAGCCCCGCACGGGGGCAACCCGAGCGTTCCGCCACTTCCACCAGCCGCCGCGAGTTGGAGGAATTGGGCGCGCCGATCACCAGCAGCGCCTCGCTTTGTTCGGCAATCGCCTTCACCGCTTCCTGCCGATTGGTCGTGGCATAGCAGATATCGCCCTTGCGCGGGCCTTGCAGCGCGGGGAAGCGCGCTTCCAGCGCCACCACAATATCCTTGGTATCATCGACCGACAGGGTAGTTTGCGTGATATAGGCGATCTTGGCGGGATCGGGCACCGCAACGCGTTCGGCCTGGGCCAAATCCTCGACCAGCGTGACCGAGCCCGGCGGCAGTTGGCCCATCGTGCCGATCACCTCCGGGTGGCCCTTATGGCCGATCAGCAGAATATGCAACCCCGCCTCATGGTGCCGTTCGGCTTCAAGATGGACTTTTGAGACGAGCGGGCAGGTGGCATCGAGATAGATCATCTGCCGCCGCTCGGCTTCTGCCGGAATCGCTTTGGGCACGCCGTGGGCCGAAAAAATCACGGGCCGATCATCGGGCACCTGATCCAACTCCTTCACAAAGACCGCGCCCTGGGCCTCCAGGCTTTCGACGACGAAGCGGTTATGGACGATCTCATGGCGCACATAGACCGGCGCGCCGAACTTCCGCAGCGCCTGTTCGACAATCTGAATCGCCCGGTCCACCCCGGCGCAAAAACCGCGCGGGCCAGCAAGTAACACCGTCAGCGGCGGAAGAGACTCTGTCATCGCACCTATCCTTCAAAGCCGCTGCACCCTAAATCGCTTTACCTTGCAAGGACAAGCCTAACCCCCACTCGCCGCAGTAGGAAGCGGGCGCGCGGGCTGCTATGTAAGAGGCCTTGGTTTCGAAAAGGGGTTTACGAGCATGGGTGCGGTTTCGACGGCGGTTCGGTTGGGGGCTCTTGGCCTAGGGCTTATGCTTGCTGCGTGCAGCAGCCCGGCGACCACATCCACCGTGCCACCCTGCCCGCGCGTGGGCATTCTGGCCGATGCCGCCCGCATGACGGTTTTCCGCGATGGGCCGGGCCGCGACATTACCGACGTGCAATCGCTCTCCCAAATCGGGGGCTTCTCCGGCTCCTGCTATTACACCGATAAGCAGCGCACGGTGATGGTCGATCTGCGCATCGAAGTAACCTCCGAACGCGGGGCTGCCGCCAACGGGCCGCGCGGTGCCGATCTGCCCTATTTCGTCAGCATTCTGAATAAGAACCGCGACATCATCGCCCAGCAAGATTTTACCTTGCGTGCCGACTACCCGGTCAACAGCGTCCGCGTCGGCCTGTTCGACGAAATCGAACAGCGAATTCCCCTGAAAGAGGGGGAGTATGGCGATGCCTACGAGGTGCTGATCGGCTTCCGCCTCACGCCGGACCAGTTGGAATGGAACCGGCAGAACCGCCGCCGCTAAGGCTGCTCGTCTGCGTAAACCGGCGTTTCGGACGGGACCGCCCATCCTGCGCCGCGCGCGGATCGGAGAAGCTCCTTAAGGCGCTAGTGCCGATGCTGGCCGCCCTCGACCCGCCGATTGCCGCTTTCCCCGCGCCGTGCCAGGGACGGTGTAGCCGGGGGCCGGTGGTCCGAGCGATGCCGACGGGAAGTCTGTTTTTGGACGTTCATCCGTCCGATAGCTCTGTGATACTCAATCACTTCATTGCAGGAGGGCGCGATGATAGCTGACGCCGGTTTTTGGCTCGTCCTTGCCGCGATACTGAGTGCCATTGCGGGGCTCTTACATGGGGCGATTATTATCGGTGGCCCTGCCTGGTATCGCTTCTTCGGCGCTGGCGAGAAAATGGCGCGCGCGGCAGAAGCGGGACGCCCGTATCCTGCCCTCATCACGCTTGCCATTATGGCGGTCTTGCTAACCTGGAGCGCCTATGCCCTCAGCGCGGCCAGACTGATCCCCGAGCTTCCTTTTTTATCGTTCGCCCTGAGTGCGATTACCGCGATCTACCTTGTGCGCGGCCTCGCCCTTATTCCGCTCTGGCTTTCAAAACGCGCCGCGACGACCCAGTTCGAGATTTGGAGTTCCGTCATTTGCCTAGGTTATGGCGTCGTTCATGCCGTTGCCCTCACTAAAGTTTGGCCGACGCTCTAACGAATCCGCTGCAGCAGATCGTCGAGTTGCTCCAACGACGCATAATGCAGCACCAACTGCCCACTTTCGCCCTGCATCAGAATCTCCACCGGCACGCCGAGCTTATTGGCGAGATCGGCTTCCAGCGCCAGCGTGTCCGGGTCTTTCACGCCGCCCACTGCCGCTTTCGGGCGGCGGGCTTTCGGCGCGGGCGGGGCGAAGATCGGCTGGCCATCGCGGGCGCGCTGGGCCATTTGCTCCACGGCGCGAACCGAAAGCTTCTTGGCGATGATCTGCTCGGCGGCTTCCTCGGGGTTCGGCAGCGTGAGCAACGCGCGGGCGTGCCCGGCTGAGAGCGCGCCGCTTTCCACCAACTCGCGCACGGCTTCCGGCAGGTTCAGCAGGCGCAGCATATTGGCGATATGGCTGCGGCTTTTACCAAGGTGATTGGCCAGCACTTCCTGCGTATGGCCGAACTCATCCATCAGGCGGCGGTAGCCTTCGGCTTCTTCCAGCGGCGTGAGGTCTTGCCGCTGGATGTTTTCCAGCAGCGAGACTTCCAGCGCCTGCCGGTCGGTCATATCGCGGATGACGACCGGGACTTCGTGAAGCTGGACCGCCTGGGCCGCGCGCCAACGCCGCTCCCCCGCAACGATTTCGTATTTGTTATCGCCGAGCGGGCGGACGATTAGGGGTTGGACGACCCCCTGTTGCCGCACCGAGGCGATAAGCTGTTCCATCGCCTCCGCCTCGAACCGGCGACGCGGCTGATAGCGGCCCGGCGTGAGGTAGGAGATGGGAAGCGTGCGCGGGAGCGGCGGCGTGCCGCCCGTCGATTCTACCGCCGCTTGATCGGGCTCATCGTCGCCAAAAATCGCCGAGAGCCCCTTGCCCAAACGTCGGGGCTTCTTTGCCTTATCGTCGATCATGCCGCGACCCATTCCGTTTCTTGCTTCAACACTTCGCGCGCCAAATCCAGATAGGCGCGGCTGCCGGGGGACTTGAGATCATAGATCAACACGGGCTTACCGTGGCTGGGGGCTTCCGACACGCGCACATTGCGCGGAATCACCGCGTCATAGACCAGCTTGCCCATATGCTCGCGCACGTCGGAAGCCACAAGGTCCGACAGGTTATTGCGCTTATCGTACATGGTCAGCACGATGCCCTGAATGGTGAGGTCGGGGTTGAAGCTCTTCTTCACCCGCTCCACCGTGCGCAGCAGATGGCCCAAACCTTCCAGCGCATAAAACTCGCATTGCAACGGCACCAAGACGGCATCGGCGGCGACCAACGCGTTCAGCGTTAGCAGGCCCAACGAGGGCGGGCAGTCGATGAGGATATAATCATAGGGCAGCGGCTGCTTTTCCAGCGCGTCGCGCAAGCGATACTCGCGCTCGTCCTGATCGATCAACTCGAACTCCGCCCCGGCCAGATCGACGGAGGAGGTGACGAGCGACAGGCCCGGCACTTCCGTGCCCACGGCGGCATCGGTGATCGATGCGCCATCGGTCAGCACCTGATAGGCCCCAACCGAGCGGTAGCGCCGATCAATCCCGAAGCCTGTCGACGCATTGCCCTGCGGGTCGAGGTCCAACACCAGCACGCGCTTTTCACAGGCGGCGAGCGCGGTCGCAAGGTTCACCGCCGTCGTGGTTTTGCCGACGCCGCCCTTTTGATTGGCGACCGCGATCACCCGGCCTAACGGGGCGGCGGGGGCGGCCGAAGCGGATTCAGGAGACATTCTCAACATCCTTGATCGATAAGATCATGGCCGACGGGTGGGTGCGGCTCGGCGTGGTCGCCAGCGTAAAACGGTAGCGCGGCTGGGCCGCGTCCACTTCATTCTGCCAGGATTCACCCTTGAGGAACAATCCCTGCCAGCCGCCTGCGTCCACGGGACGCCCCACGTGATTAGCATAGGTCAGCAAATCGGCGAGCGGGGCGAGCGCGCGGGCCGTGACAAGATCGGCCTCCAGGGAGGGCAGGGCCTCCAGGCGCTTCGTATGAACCGTCACCGGCGCGTCGGTGAGGCGGGCGGCTTCGCGCAGAAAGGTGCACTTGCGACTATCGCTTTCGATCAGGTGCGTTTCGATCCCCGTGAGGATCGCCAGCACCAAACCGGGAAAACCGCCGCCGCTGCCCATATCGGCAATCCGGGTGGTACCGGGCGGCACCAACGGGAGAAGCTGGGCCGAATCCTCAAAATGCCGAACCCAGAGGTCCGCCACCGTGGAGGGCGCGATTAGGTTGATGCGCGGCTGCCACTTGCGCAGCAGCTCGGCATAGGTGTCGAGTCGGGCGCGTGTTTCACGTGAAACATCGCTGAGGATTGCCGGGCTTTGGGTCACGCGGCAACCGGCTTTTGCTTCACGTGCCGCAGCAGGGCAATCACCGCCGCCGGGGTGACGCCGGGAACCCGCGCCGCCGCCCCAAGGGTTTCGGGCTTTGCCGCGATCAGCTTCTGCCGCACTTCCGCCGACAGGCTGCCGACCTTGGTGTAATCCAGATCCAGCGGCAGGCTCAGCGCCTCATCCTTGCGGAAGGCGCGAATATCGGCCTCCTGCCGCTCCAGATACCCCGCATAGCCCGCGTCGATCACCAGTTGCTCCACCACATCGGCGCGCAAATCGGCAAGCTCGGGCCAAATCGCTGTGAGCCGGTCGATGGTAACGTCGGGGAAGCGCAGCAGATCGAGCGCGGTGCGCGCCACCCCGTCTTGGGTGATGGTCATGCCGCGTTTCGCCAGCTCGGTCGGCGTCATCTTCAGGCCAGTGGCGAGCGTGCGGGCCGACAGCAGCGCGGTCTCTTTCTCGCCGTAGACGCGGGCACGTTCAGAGCCGACAACGCCAACGGCGGTGCCGAGATTGGTCAGGCGCTGGTCGGCATTATCGGCGCGCAAGGACAGCCGGTACTCGGCCCGGCTGGTGAACATGCGGTAGGGCTCAGACGTGCCGCGCGTGGTGAGATCGTCGATCATCACGCCGATATAGGCTTGGCTGCGGTCCAGGGTGAAATCGGCTTCCCCGCCGCCTGCCCGGAGGGCCGCATTGAGCCCGGCAATCAAGCCTTGCGCGGCGGCTTCCTCGTACCCCGTGGTGCCATTGATCTGGCCCGCGAAGAACAGGCCGGTGACACGCTTGGTTTCCAGCGTCGCCCGCAGCTCGCGCGGATCGACGTAATCATATTCAATGGCATAGCCGGGGCGGATAATGACCGTCTTCTCAAGCCCCGGAATCGAGGCGATCACCAGCCGCTGCACATCCTCCGGCAGCGAGGTCGAAATGCCGTTCGGGTAGACGGTCGGATCGTCCAAACCTTCCGGCTCCAGGAAAATCTGATGCGCCGTGCGGTCGGCAAAGCGCACCACCTTATCCTCAATCGACGGGCAGTAGCGCGGGCCGGTGCTGGCGATCTGGCCGCTATACATCGGGGCGCGGTGCAGGTTTTCGCGGATAATGCGATGGGTGTCTTCGGTCGTATAGGTGATGCCACACTCGACCTGCGGCGTCATGATCCGATCCGTGAGGTACGAGAAGGGCGGCGGGGGCGTGTCGCCCTTCTGGCTCTCAAGGGCGGCCCAATCGATGGTGCGCCCATCGAGCCGCGCCGGGGTGCCGGTCTTCAGCCGCCCCAAGGCGAATCCGCGCGACAACAGCGCTTCCGACAGACCCAGCGCCGGGGGCTCGCCAACGCGGCCCGCCGGGATCTGGGTTTCGCCGATATGGATGAGCCCGTTTAGGAAGGTGCCCGTGGTTAGCACGACCGCGCCGGTGGCAATCTCGGTCCCATCGGCCAGCGCCACGCCGCGAATGCGCTCATCCACGCCGGGGGTGCCGGTGAAGCGCAGATCAACCGCCGCGCCTTCTTGAATGGTCAAGTTCGGCGTTTCGGCGAGCAGGTCTTGCACGGCGGCCGCATAGAGTTTGCGGTCGGCCTGGGCGCGGGGGCCGCGCACGGCGGGGCCTTTCGACTGGTTGAGGATGCGGAACTGAATCCCGCCCCGGTCGATGGCGCGCGCCATGATCCCATCAAGCGCGTCGATCTCGCGCACCAGATGGCCTTTGCCCAAGCCGCCAATGGCGGGGTTGCACGACATCGCGCCCACCGTGTCTTTCCGGTGGGTGAGCAACAGGGTGCGCGCACCCATTCGGGCCGCAGACGCGGCGGCTTCCGTACCGGCGTGCCCACCGCCCACGACAATGACATCAAATTTCTGCATCATGGCGCGGACCTTACGCAAAACCACGGGTTCCGGCAAGAGACGGACCCCTTAGGGAGCCCTGCAATGACGACAATCCCGAATCCTTTCGATCCCGCGCGCCTGCGCCTTGATGGCAAGAAGGGCCTGATCGTCGGTATCGCCAACGAACACTCCATCGCCTACGGCTGCGCCCAGGCCACCCGCGCCCTGGGGGCCGAGTTGGCGATAACCTATCTGAACGAGAAGGCGAAACCCCACGTCGCACCGCTGGCGGAGGGGTTGGGGGCCGACCTCTTCCTACCGCTGAACGTCGCCGAGCCGGGTGCCCTGGAGAGGGTATTCGAGACCATCGCCGCGCGCTGGGGCAAGCTCGATTTCCTTATCCATTCCATCGCCTTTGGCCCCAAGGACGATCTCCAAGGCCGCCTTGCCGACAGTTCCGGCGAGGGCTTTGCCGAGGCGATGGATATCTCCTGCCATTCCTTCATTCGCATGGCAAAGCTCGCCGAACCGCTAATGGTGGACGGCGGCACCCTGTTCGCCATGAGCTACCTCGGCGCGCAAAGGGTCGTGGAGCATTATAATTTGATGGGGCCGGTCAAAGCCGCGTTGGAAAGTGCCGGGCGCTATCTAGCCGCCGAGCTTGCGCCGAAAAACATCCGCGTCCATATCCTCTCCCCCGGCCCGATCCGCACCCGCGCCGCCTCTGGCCTTGAGGACTTCGACACGCTGATCGAAGAAACCCAGGAGCGCACCCCCGGCCACCGCCTCGCCACCATCGAAGACGTGGGCCTCGCCACCGCCCTGCTCGCCACCGACGCGGCGCGGATCATGACGGGCGATACGCTGTTCATCGATGGGGGGTTTCACCTGATGGGGTAGGGGGCATTCCCGCTATTGCGCGGCCTCTCTAATCGTCCCGGCGATCCATTCATTCAGGCTCTTTCCGGCTGCGGCAGCGGCGATAACCGCTGCCGCATGATCGTCGGGATCAAGGCGAACGTTGAACTTACCGGAGAATTTCCGGCGCGGCTCAATCCCCTTTTCCTGGCACATCGCAAGATAGACGGAGAGCGACTTACGACCTTCCTCGATTAGATCACTCACACTCTCGGCATAGAAATCTGCCCCGCCCGTCAAGCCAATAAACTCGCCGCGCAACATCTGAATTTCGGGATCGAAAGCGATGACCGCCTTCTCGCCGCCGATCTCTAAAACATTCTTCATGGCCTTACTCCGTGTTCGTCCAGCCATTTTCGGATACTGGCGACCGCCCCTTTGTCCGTATCCGGCGAGGGATGCGGGCGATGGAACACGCGCACCTCGCCGAATAGAACCACGCCGACGCGCGAGCCTTCCCGCGCGCTGATCTCCGCCCCGAGGGCCGCAAACAGCGCCTCAATATCCGCCCAACGGATCGAACCGCTGACCGGGCGGGCGAAGATCAAGTCCAGCGTGGCTTTGTGACGCTTCTTCACGGAGACATTAGTACCATTTATTAGCACCAACTTCGAGCTTGATGTTGGCGGCGGGCCAAACGCTCTACGGCAGCAGCACCGTCGCACCCGTGGTCCGGCGGTCGGCGAGGGCGATATGGGCGTCGGCCACGTCTTTCAACGCGAAGGTTTGATTCACGTGAACCTTGACCGCGCCTGATAGAACCGCGTCGAACAGATCACTCGCATTCGCCAGCAGGTCTTCGCGGGTGGCGATATAGTGGCCGAGGGTTGGGCGGGTGAGGAACAGCGAGCCTTTCGCCGCCAGCGTAAGCGGCTGAATCGCGGGCACGGGGCCGGAGGCATTGCCGAAGGTCACCATCATGCCGCGCGGGGCGAGTGAATCGAGCGAGCCGTCCCACGTATCTTTGCCGACTGAATCATAGACGACATCGACCCCGCGCCCGCCGGTGATTTCCTTCACTTTCGCGGCAATATCGTCTTGCCCGCTCACCAGCACGTGATCGCACCCGAGCGACTTGGCGAGATCGACCTTCCCGGCGGAAACGGTGCCGATCACGGTTGCGCCCAACTGCTTCGCCCATTGCACGGCAATCTGACCGACCCCGCCCGCAGCGGCATGGTACAGCACGGTATGGCCGGGTTTCAGCGGGAAGGTTTCCTTAATCAGATAGCGCGCGGTCATGCCGCCCAGCATGATGGCGGCGGCGATTTGGTCGCTGATGCCGTCCGGCAGCGGCACCAAACGGTTCGCCGGGTAAAGGCGTTTTTCGGCATAGGCTCCCGACGGGCCGCTAGCATAGGCCACCCGGTCGCCCAATTTCACATCGGTCACGCCAGGGCCAATCGCCTCGACCACGCCCGCGCCTTCCTGGCCGAGCACCAGGGGCAGGGGCAGCGGGTAAAGGCCGGTGCGCTGGTAGATTTCAATGAAGTTAAGCCCAACGGCGGTTTGCCGAATCAGCGCTTCGCCGGGGCCGGGGGCGGGAAGATTGATCTCTTCCCACTTCAACACCTCGGGGCCGCCGAACTCATAGAGGCGGATAGCATGGGTTTTCGTCATTGCGGGAAGCTCCGGTTACGCGGCAAGCGCGGTGCGCAGGAAGTCGGCGGTGCGGCTATTGGCGAGCGTCGCGGCCTCGGCATTATAATGCTCACCGCCAACGCGGGCGAAGGCGTGCTCCTGCCCCGTATAGAGGTGGGCGGTGATCCCCGGCTTTCCGGCCCAAGCGGCTAACACGTGATCGCGCTCTTCTGGCGGTAAGAACTTATCGAGCTCCGCCACATGGGCCAGCAGCGGCACTTTGATCTTGTCGAACTCGGGCACGAGGCCCCCCAGCATGACGCCATAGTAAGAGACCGAGGCGTCAACATCGGTCCCGATAACGCTCATCACCGCCAAGCGCCCGCCGAGGCAATAGCCGACCGTGCCGACTTTCCCGACGCCAAGGCCGCGCAGGTGCGTAATCGTCGCCTGAATGTCGCCAATGCCCTTAGCTTGATCGAAGCCGTTCAGCAGCGCGAAGGCCTTTTGCCATTCGGCTTCGGTCTTATCGGTAATATCAACGCCCGGCTCCTGCCGCCAAAACAAATCCGGCACCAGCACGTGATAGCCTTGGGCGGCGAAATCGGCGGCGAGATCGCGCATCACCTGATTGACGCCGAAAATCTCCTGAATCAGCACGAGCCCCGCTTTCGGCGTGCCCTCGGGCTTTACTTCATAGGCGCTGAAATTTTCGCCCGTAGGTGTGGTGATGGTAACGGTGCCCGGCATTGGTTTCTTCCCCGAAAGATTGCGCTGCGGCCATTGGACCGATAGTCTCAACACCGCGCAAGACTTGAAATTTAACAGGGTTAACCTGGGGACTAAACCGCCCGGTTCAACCCCCCGATACCGAGAGAGCGATGCCCCGTTTAGCGACCGATCCAGGCCTCTATTTCGAAGCCCATTTTTTCATGTGTACCAACCGCCGCCCCGATGGCCACCCGCGCGGCTCCTGCGCCGCCTCGGGCTCGGAGAAGCTGCGCGACTACGCTAAAGCCCGCGCTAAGGAACTCGGCATTAAGGGGGTTCGCGTGAATGGGGCCGCGTGCCTTGACCGCTGCGAGTTTGGGCCGACGATCGTCATCTACCCCGAAGGCATCTGGTATCAGGCGCGCACCGTCGCCGATATCGATGAGATTCTGGAAACACACCTGCGCCAGGGCGGGCGCGTGGATCGGCTGATGATCGCGCCGGATCAGAAGATCCCCGAAAAGGCGTGACCCCCGTGGCCGAGACGATCATCGCCGTCGCCACAGCCCCCGGCCGGGCGGGGGTCGCCGTTTTGCGCGCCTCCGGGCCGCAGGCGGGGGCCTTGGCCGAGGCCCTGACGCGCAAACCGCTGCCGCCCGCGCGAGAAGCCAAGCTCACTGGCTTCTACGATCCCGCCGACGGCGCGTTGCTCGATAGGGGCTTGCTGCTCTGGTTCCCCGCGCCGGGCAGCTTTACCGGCGAGGATGTGGCGGAGTTTCAGGTTCACGGCAGCCGGGCCGTGCTGGCCGCGCTACTGACCGCCGCATGCAGCGTGCCGGGCGTGCGCTTGGCCGAGCCGGGGGAGTTTACCCGCCGCGCCTTCGATCACGGCAAGCTCGACCTGACGGAAGTGGAGGGGCTGGCAGACCTGATCGACGCCGAAACCGAGGCCCAGCGCCGCCAGGCCGTTCGGCAGTTAGACGGAGCTTTGGGCGCGCTCGTCACCGGCTGGCAAGCCCGGTTGATGCGGGCGCTGGCCCATTGCGAAGCCACCATCGATTTCGTTGAAGAAGAAGACGTGCCCGCAGATCTTCTCGCCGCGACCCGGCCCGATCTCGCGGCCCTGCTCGGCGAGATGCAAACTCATCTGGCCGATGGGCGCGGCGAGCGGCTGCGCCAGGGCTTGACCATCGTCATTCTCGGCCCCCCCAATGCGGGCAAGTCCAGTCTGCTGAACGCGCTGGCGGGGCGCGAGGCGGCGATTGTTTCGGACCGGGCGGGCACAACGCGCGACGTGATCGAACTTCATCTCGATCTGGGCGGCTATCCCGTCACGCTGGTCGATACGGCGGGCTTGCGTGAAACCAACGATCCGATTGAGGCCGAGGGCATCCGCCGCGCCCGCGCCCGCGCCGATCAGGCCGATCTGGCGCTCGTGTTGCTGGACCGGGCCGACTGGCCGCGCGTGCCGGACGAACTCACCCCCTGGCTAACCCGCGCCGAAACCAT
>NZ_JBILQX010000107.1:0-11624 GCF_044372965.1 Elstera sp.
ACGAGAGGGCGCATTGACGTGCGATCAATGTAATTGCCACTAACGCTCTTGTAGACGAAGGTCAGGACCTCTTCCATGTCCCGAACGGGAACGCGCCCGTCTTGGCCGTCGGCGCGCGCTTTTTCGTCGGCAGACGTTCCGAAGAGCCCGGCTGATTTAACCTGGCTTATAATGCCGAAACCCGACGCCGCACCGCCGTCGTTTGCGCCCGCACCGCAACCGCCCAAAACGAAGAGGGCGGTTCCCAGAATTAACCGGCTTGTTCCTGTCAGCAGCTTACTCATCGCACTCAATACCGTCTGCCTTGCACGTCAGAGGGAAACCACAAGGTCTCTGTTGCCAGGGCTATGATTTACCGTTGATCGTCGCTTTTAACATCCAAGGCCCATTGCAGCCCTACCACCGCGCCCTTGATGAGCGGCAAGAAGGCAAGGCTTAGCAGAACCGTCATCGGCAACCACAGGGCCATATGCACCCAATTGGGCGGTGAATAGGCCTGTTCCACCACCAGCATCCCCGGAATGATGATATGGCCAACGGCGAAGATGGTGAAATAGGCGGGGCCGTCATCAGCGCGGTAGTCCGAAAAAATCACCCCGCAATGGGTACAGGTGGGGGCTATTTTCAGATAGCTGGTGAACAAACGCCGCTCGCCACACTGCGGGCAGCAGCGCTTCGCCCCCTTGAGCATAGCGGGCAGGATTGACCGGCGCTCGACGATTACTTCAGTGCCAAAATGCTCGGTCATGATCCAAGAACTCCGTTAAGGGCACCGCTAACCTAGCAGACTAGGTGCGCCGCTTCTTCCGCGTTTCCGGCGCACCACCCCGGCGTGCCGGGCGGGCTGCCGCCGGTTTTAAGCCGGGCGGACGGCCCCGCGCCGGTTTGCGTGCAGGGCTACCCGGCACGGTTTGCCCCTCGGCAGGCCCTTCGCCCTCAACCAAAGCAAGAACCACGCCGCCCGTGACCAAATCGGCATCCACCAGTTGCACCGATAAGGTTTCCCCTAAGCGGAAAATGCGATGGGTTCGGTCGCCGACAAGGGCATGGGCCTTTTCATCGTGATGATAAAAGTCCGACGGCAAGGTGCGGATCGGGATCAACCCATCGGCCCCGGTTTCCTGCAACTGCACAAACAGCCCAAAGCGGGTAACGCCGGTAATGCGCCCAGGGAAGATTTCGCCCTGCCGCCCGGCAAGATAGGCAGCGGTATAGCGGTCTTGCACTTCCCGTTCGGCGGCGGCGGCGCGACGTTCGGTCATAGTGATGTGATCGCAGATCTTTTCCAGCGCTTCGGCGTCTTGCCCTTCCGGCAAAGCACCCTGGCCCGGCAGGTGCAGCCCCCGGATCAGCGCGCGATGCACCATAAGATCGGCGTAGCGGCGGATGGGGGAGGTGAAATGGGCGTAGCGGCGCAGCGCAAGGCCGAAATGGCCGATATTTTCGACGCTATAGCAGGCCTGCGCCTGACTGCGCAGGACCATCTGGCTGACCATCTGCGTATAAGGCGTATTAGCCGCCTTATCGAGCAACGCCGAAAAATGTTTCGGCATCAGCACTTGGCCCTTGGCGAGCGGCAGTTCCAGGGTTTTGAGGAAGTCGCGCAGGGCGGTCAGCTTTTCCATCGAGGGCTGATCGTGGATACGGTAGACGCAGGGCTGTTGCGCCTGCTCCAGGCTTTCCGCCGCGCAGACATTGGCGAGAACCATGAATTCTTCGATGAGCTTATGACTATCGAGCCGCGCGCGCGGGCTGATGCTGAGAACGGCCCCGGTTTCCTGATCGACCGACACGACGCGCTCGGGAAGGTCGAGGTCGAGCGTGCCGCGTTCGTTGCGCGCGGCGAGCAGCGCTTTGAAGGCGCCGTAGAGCGGTTGGATGACCGGCTCCAGCAGTGGGGCGGTGAGGTCTTCCGCATGCCCATCCATGGCGGCTTGAACCTGCTCGTAGGTCAGCCGGGCCGTGGAGCGCATGAGGCCGCGCACGAAGCGGTGGGAGAGTTTGCGGCCCTTGGCGTCGATCCAGATATGGACGGCCAAACAGGCGCGATCCTCGTTTGGGCGCAGCGAGCAGAGATCGTTCGACAAGGCTTCCGGGAGCATCGGCACGACGCGATCCGGGAAATAGACCGAGTTACCGCGGTCCCGCGCCGAAATATCGAGCGCCGAGCCGGGCAGCACATAGTGCGAAACGTCGGCAATGGCGACGAGCAGATGCCAGCCGCCCTTATTATCGGGGTCGGTATCGGCTTCGGCGAACACCGCATCGTCGAAATCGCGCGCGTCGCTGCCGTCGATGGTGACGAGTGGAATGGCGCGCAGGTCAGCCCGGTCGCCCAGAGTTTCGGGCTTGGCCGCTTCGGCTTCCTTCTGCGCGCCCTCCGGTTGATCCAGCGGAATATCGGCGGCGGCAATGGCGGCGAGGCTGAAGGTGCGCGGCTCGCCAAAAATGCCCAAGCGCTCGGTAATCTGCACGCGCTTTTCGCCGGTGCCGCGCTGGGGGATGAGTTCAGCTTTCACCAATTCGCCGGAGCGAGCGTCGCCCACGTCGGCGCGGGCAACGCGATATTCTTCGCGGTCGCGCTTATCGGCGGGTTTGATGAAGCCGCCCGTGGGGGTTTTTTCGAACACGCCAACCACGGTTTGCGGGCTGAACGTCAAGCGCCGGATGGGGAAGGCGAGATAGTCGCGCCCTTCGCGCTCCAGCTTCGCCAGCAGCCGATCCCCAAGGCCGACCGCGCCGATCTTGCCGTTATCGGCAATGAAGATCTTCGGCGGCGGCTCGTTGCGGCTCCAACCCACGGGTTCGGCAATCGGCTCGCCATCGAGGGTGAGCGAGCGCACCTGAATGACCGCTACGGCGGCGAGCGGTTCGGTCCGACTGAGGCCGCCTTCAATTTGGCCGTCGCGGTCCATTTGTTTCAGCAGAATTTTAAGCTGAATACGCTCGTCGCCGGTGATGTTGAAGGCGCGGGCGATTTGGCGGCGGCCTGCGTCGGGATTTTCTTTTAGAAACTCAATAACTTGCTCGCGCGTCGGAAAAGGCGCGGCGGTTTTCTTCTTGGGGGGATGGGGGATCACAATATCCTACTCGGCCACGGGCGCGGGTTTTGTCCGGCGCGCGCGGGTTGGTGTCGTTTTGGCAGGCGCGTCGCCCTCATCGGCGGTTGCGGCCTTCGTGGTTTTCTTCGCGGCAGGAGCCTTGGCCTTCGCAGGGGCTTTTGCCGCCGCTGTCTTGGCAGGCGCTTTGGCTTTGCTCGCCGTTGCGGCTTTCGCCTTCGGCTTGGCTTTGCTCTTCCCGCTTTTCTCGGCTTCGAGCAGCTTGGGCGCGAGCAGGGCTGCCGCTTGATCGGCGGTCAGGGTTGCGGGGTCGATATTCTTCGGCACCGTTTGACGGACGCCGTTGACTTCGACATAGGGGCCGTATTTGCCGTCGTGCAAGGCGATATCGCCGATCCCGCCCGGATGGGGGCCGAGCGGCTTACCCGGATCTTTGACCGCGCGGTTTTTCGCCCGCTCTGCCGCTTCCGCCAGCACGACGACGGCGCGGTTGAGGCCGATGCTCAGCACATCCTCGCCCTTGGGGAGCGAGGTATAGGCTTTACCGTGTTTGATATAGGGGCCGAAGCGCCCGACACCGGCGGTTAGCTCATCGCCGGTTTCCGGGTGTTTGCCGATGCTGCGCGGCAGGGCCAGCATCGAGATAGCGCGGTCGAGATCGACATCGGCGGGCTTCACACCCGCAGGGAGCGAGGCGCGTTTCGGTTTATTCTCCTTATCACCTTCACCCAACTGCACGTAGATGCCGTAGGGGCCTTTGCGTAAGGTGATCGGAAGACCCGTTGCGGGATCATCCCCCAGCAGCTTCGGCCCGGCCAACTCGCCATCGGCTTCGCCGTCGCCGCCTTCAATGGCCAGCGCGCGGGTGTAGCGGCACTCGGGATAATTCGAGCAACCGATGAAACCGCCGGTGCGCCCAAGGCGCAGGCCCAGGCGGCCTTCGGTACAGGCGGGGCAGGCGCGGGGGTTCTTGCCGTCGCCGCGATCCGGGAAGAAATGGTCGCCCAGGGCGGCATCGAGCGTATCGATGACCTGGGTGATGGTCAGATATTTGGTGCCATCCACCGCTTTGATGAACGGCTCCCAGAAGGCCCGCAGCACCGCGCGCCAATCGATCCGGCCCGCCGAAATATCGTCGAGCTGGTTTTCGAGATTGGCGGTGAAATCATATTCAACGTAGCGGTCGAAGAAGGAGGCAAGGAAGCTCGTCACCAACCGCCCGCGATCTTCCGGCACGAAGCGCTTTTGCTCAAGCGTTACGTAATTGCGATCCTGCAAAACCTGGATGATCGAGGCATAGGTTGAGGGCCGCCCGATGCCGAGTTCCTCCAGCTTTTTGACCAGGCTCGCTTCGCTGTAGCGCGGCGGCGGCTGGGTGAAATGCTGCTCCGGGCGCGTGTCGAGGCGCTTCACGCCATCGCCTTCGGTGAGGGGCGGCAGCATGCCGCTTTCCTCATCCTCGGCGTCGTCGCGGCCTTCGAGATAGAGTTTCAAGAAGCCGTCGAACAGAATAGTGGAGCCGTTGGCACGGGCCTGGGCCGACCCATCCTGGGCCTTAAGGTCGGCGGCGACTTGATCCAGCACGGCGCTTTCCATCTGGCAGGCAATGGTGCGCTTCCAGATCAACTCGTAGAGCCGGGCTTGATCCTGATCAAGGTAGCGCGCCATGTCCTTCGGGCGGCGGAACAGATCCGTCGGGCGGATCGCCTCATGGGCTTCCTGGGCGTTCGCCGATTTCGATTTATAGGCGCGCGGACTGCTCGGCAGGTAACTGTCGCCATAATCCTGCGCGATGAGGCGGCGGCAGCCGCCGATAGCTTCACCGGAGAGGGTGACGCTATCGGTTCGCATATAGGAGATGAGACCGACCGTCTCGCCGCCAAGCTCAATGCCTTCATAGAGCTTCTGGGCAATGCGCATCGTCTGCTGCGCGCCGAAACCGAGCTTGCGGCTGGCTTCCTGTTGCAGGGTCGAGGTAATGAACGGCGGCGCGGGGTGGCGCTTGCTCTGCTTCTTTTCGACCGAGGCGACGCGGAACTGCGCGGCATTGACCACGGCAACGGCGGCATCCGCAGCACCCTTTTCCCCGAGTGTCAGCTTATCCAGCTTCTTGCCGTTCAGATGGGTCAGGCGCGCCGTGAAATTTTCGCTTTTGGCGGTGAGGAAATCGATATCCACCGACCAATATTCGTCGGTCTTAAAAACTTCGATCTCCGATTCGCGCTCGCAGATCAAGCGCAACGCCACCGATTGGACACGCCCCGCCGAGCGGCTTCCCGGCAGCTTGCGCCACAGCACCGGCGAGAGGGTGAAGCCGACGAGATAATCGAGCGCCCGGCGCGCGAGATACGCGTCCACCAGCTCTTGATTAATGTCGCGCGGGTTGGCGACGGCGTGGAGGACGGCGGCCTTGGTAATTTCGTGGAACACCACGCGCTTCACATCAACGCCCTTCAAAACCTTACGGTCGTTCAGGCATTGCAGCACGTGCCAGGAAATCGCCTCGCCTTCGCGATCCGGATCGGTTGCGAGGAAAACGCGGCTCGAGCCCTTCACCGCCTTGGCGATGTCGGAAATCCGCTTTGCACCCCGGTCTTCGACTTCCCAGGCCATAGCGAAATCTTCGTCCGGTAGAACCGATCCATCTTTCGCCGGCAGGTCGCGGACATGGCCATAGGAGGCGATGACCGTATAGTCGGAGCCGAGATATTTGTTGATCGTCTTGGCCTTAGCGGGCGATTCGACGATGACGACGTTCATGAACCCTGTCTTCTCCCGGCCCCGGGGATAGCGTGTGTTAGCGCCCCATCAGCAGGGCAACTTGCCCGCCGGGGTGGCGTTCTAGCCGCCCTGCAAGCTCCAATTCCAGAAGAATGGTTTGCACGACAGCAGGGGAGAATTGACACCGCCGTAGCAATTCGTCAACCGCGACGGGGGAGGGCGACAACATCTCCAGCAGAATTGGTCGGGCGCGGGCAAGCTCCGCCGTCTCGGGATCGGGGGGCGGCGGGGTGCGGAAAAGGTCTGGTTGCGGCTCGGCGAGGTGCCCGCTCAGCAGCGGCAGGGCCGAGAGAATATCGGCGGCATCCTCGACGAAAGTCGCGCCAGTCTTCAGCAGCTTGTTCGAGCCTTTGGCACGCGGATCGAGCGGGGAGCCCGGCACCGCCATTACTTCCCGCCCGTAATCGGCGGCGAGTTGTGCACTAATCAGGGAGCCGCTGCCCTCGGCTGCCTCTATAACGACGGTGGCAAGCGCAATTCCGGCGATAACGCGATTTCGGCGGGGGAAATGCCGGGCTTGGGGCTGGGTTCCGGGGGGCATTTCGGCAATCAGAATGCCGCGCGTGGCAATCTCGGCCTGAAGCGCCTCGTGCTCGGGCGGGTAAACGATATCGATGCCACCTGCAATCACCGCGCCGGTCGCCCCGCCCGCGAGCCCGCCGCGATGGGCCGCCCCGTCGATGCCGCGCGCAAGACCCGAAATCACGCAGATCCCGGCTTCGGCCAAGGTTTGCGCCATTTGTTCGGCCAAGCGTTGCCCATTGAGGCTAGCATTGCGCGCACCGACGAGGGCGATGCAGGGGCGGCGCAGCAGTGGCACGTCGCCCTTCACGCACAGGGCGGGCGGCGCATCGTCGCATTGGGCCAAGAGCGGTGGATAATCGGGCTCGCCGCAAAACAGCAAGCGCCCGCCCAAAGCCGCCACCCGGTCGATTTCTGCCGTGACGGACGATAGAGACGCGAGCTTTAGCGCCTTGCCGCGCCCCCCCTGTTTGGCAAGATCGGGGATTGCCGCAAGCGCGCGCTCCGCACTGCCGAAGCGCGCCAGCAACTGATGAAAAGTAATCGGGCCGATATTCTCGCTGCGGATGAGGCGCAGCCGATGCAGCCGGTCTTCTCGGGAATAAGCGGTCGCCATAACGCGCTTAGAGTGCCGCCCGTCTGCTAAGCGGTCAAGCGGCTTACGCGATTACAGGTTGCGCCGTATTAGCGGCAATCGCAGGCCCGTTCAGGTAAGTAAAGCCGGCATCTTTGGCCGCGCGGGCGATCTCCCGCCGCTTTATTCCGTAGAGATACGACTGGAGCCCCGCTTTTGCCGCGTGTTTGGCCAGCGGCAAAATAGCTCGGGTCAAGCTCGTCGGGGTAATGTCACCAATATCGGGCTCTTCAAGGTCAATCCCGACCGCCGAAACTTTCGCCCGCGCCAGCCGGTCGAAATCCGAAAACTCGGTTGTGACCTGGGCCGTTACACTCCGGCAGAAAGGTTGAATGGCGGCCAGCGCTTCCCAGAGTTTCGTTTGCGGTACGCCGGGGGTTTGCGTGTTGATCCCAATGATAAAAAAGCGCCTGAACTCCGGCGGCAAGGCCCGGAACATATCGATAATCAGCCCGCTGGAGTGGGTGACGAGCGAACCCGTGTGCAGCGTAATATGCAGCAAGCCTGTGTGCTGCCCCGCTTTGAGGGCGATCCTAACCTGATCCACCGCGCGTTTAGCAGCCGCCTTATCCATTTCGAAGGTCACGGCGGCATCATTATGCGGAAAAGCAGCCGCCCCCATATGAATCCGGTTCAAGGCGTCGAGCCGAAGAATATGGGGCACATAAATGCCAATCACGCCCTTGGCGGTCATCAACGTTGGACGGTAGGAGATCCCAACTTCCCCAAGACGCGATTGAAGCTCGGCATCAATGGTCTGCGGACCGGGTAGGGGCGGGGCGCAATCTTCTTCGGCCTCGAAGACCCTATTCCAACTCAGCACGGCCTCTTCCGGCGTGGCACCGGCGGCAGCGTTCTGAAGCGTTTCGATATCGGTTACGAAGGCTTTGACCCAGCCGTGATCTTTCACGCCCAATTCGCCCAGCAGGCGCTCGCGCACTTCACGCGCAATCGCTGCGGCTTTTAGGCGGGCCTGCTCTTCGGTCAATTCGGCAAAGAGAACGATGAAACTGTGGTCATCGTAGGGGGCAACAACATCGCTGGGGGCGAGCCGGTGGCGGATCACTTGTTCCGCGATAACCTGGGCCTTTTCGGCCATCTGCTCCCAACGGTCGCCCGCTTCGCGCTTGATTTCATCCAGGTTCAGCAGTTGTAACTTACCCGCGCTGCCCTTATCGCCTTTTTCGATGACTTCTTGCAGCTTTGCCGCGAAAACGACCTGCGAAACGGCAACATCGGTCGCCTTTTCAGTCACCGCGAGCGCACCGAAATCTTCGTCGAAATCCCAATCGACAGGTGCGTGATTAACCGGAACACGACCGTCCTCATCATGCAACGCGGCTAGGCGTGCACTGATTTGGGCGGCTTCATTGCTGTCAAAGGCGGGGTCGAGTCCTGGTGCGGGGTCGCCTACGGTCTGCTCAGCAACGGGGCGTTGCGCGGCAGGCTTTGGGCGGGGCATCGGGCTCGGCTCTGGTTCCTCCTCGAACAACGCATCGGCCAGCCGTTTCAAAAAACCGGGCTTCTTATCTTGCGTCATCCGCGACCTCACGTGTCACTATTTATGACTATAGCATGAGGTTTTTCAGATGGATAGAGACTCTTGTTAGGATCGATTCTTAGCTACTTTTTAAGATTTGCCGATTTTGGGCTCGGTTCCCGCGAGAAGCCGCCGAATATTTTCGCGGTGTCGCCAGAAGACCAGGGCCGATACAGGTAGCGCCGCAAGGGCGACGACGGGCGTCGAGAACCCCCAGGCGAGAAGCGGCGTCAGGCCGATGGCGACGAGCGCTGCAAGCGACGAGCGCCGCCCCAGATAGGCGGTTAGCAGCCACAACCCGCAGGCGCTCACCCCAACCGGCCAAGCGAGGGCCAGCCAAAGACCAATCGCGGTTGCAACCCCCTTACCCCCCTTAAACCGCAACCAAACCGGGTAGAGATGCCCCAAGAACGCGGCGACCCCGGCAATGAGCGGCGCGAGATCGTCGGCAACGAACCAGCGGGCCAGCAGAACCGCCAGAGCCCCCTTACCGACGTCGAGCAGTAGGGTGGCGGCGGCGAGCCCTTTGCGGCCCGTGCGAAGCACATTCGTCGCGCCGATATTGCCGGAACCGATCTTGCGGATATCGCCCAGCCCGGCGAGTTTGGTGAGCACGAGGCCGAAAGGGATCGCCCCCAGAAAATAGGCCGCCGCCGCAACGGCAACCCACAGCAGCGGCCCGGTCATGCCGGCCGCCGATACACGATGCGGCCGTCCACCAGCGTTGCCAAAACCTTGCCTTGGCTTGGGAACCCGTCGAACGGCGTGTTCTTGGATTTCGAGCGCATTTTCTCCGCGCTGAGCCGCACCGGCGCATCGGGATCGAACAACACCAGATCGGCGACCGCGCCGACCGAAAGGCTCGGCATCGGCAGGCCCAGGATCGCCGCCGGAGCCACGGTGAGGCGGCGCAACAGGTCCATTAGGCTTAAGCGCCCCTGATGAACTGGTGCAAGGCCCAGCGGCAGCAGGGTTTCGAGCCCGATAATCCCCGGCTCGGCGGCCACGAAGGGCAGGCGTTTCGCGTCTTGATCTTCCGGCGTATGGTCGGAGCTTAAAGCGTCAATGGTGCCATCGGCGAGCCCGTCGATGATTGCTTGCCGGTCCTCTTCTTTGCGCAACGGCGGGCTGAGTTTGGTGAAGGTGCGATAGTCGGCAATGGCGATTTCATTCAGGGTGATATAGGCCGCCGCTGTATCGCAGGTCACGCGCACGCCCTTGGCTTTGGCGGCGCGAATAGCCTCCACCGCCGCGCCGGTCGTGATCGGGCCGATATGCAGCCGCCCGCCGGTGAGTTCCGCCAGCAGCAAATCGCGCTGAACTTGCAGCAGTTCGGCGGCTGCCGGGGCGGCGGGGAGCCCGAGGCGGGTAGCATATTCGCCCTCGGTGGCGCAGGCGTGGCGGGTGAGGGCGCGGTCTTCCGGGTGGGTGAAGAGTACGGCATTGAAGGTACGGGCGTAAGCGAGCGCCCGGCGCAACACCAGCGCGTCGGTGGTGGCTTTCGCCCCATCGGCAAAGGCAACGGCCCCCGCCTCTTGCAATAGGCCGAACTCGGTAAGCTGTTGGCCCTTACGCCCTTGCGTCATCGCCGCATAGGGCAGCACCCGCGCCTTGCCGAGCGCGCGGCTGCGCTGAACGAGCCAGGCAACGGAGGTTGGGTCTTCGATTCCCGGCTCCGTGTCGGGGATGACGCCCATCGCCGTAATCCCGCCCGCGACGGCGGCATCGACCTGGGTGCGCAGGGTTTCCTTATGCTCCTGCCCCGGATCGCGCCCGTGAGTGCGCAGATCGATAAGGCCGGGGGCGAGGCAAGCCCCGCGCGCATCCAGTATTTCCGCACCCTCGGGGGCCGTGAGGCCGGTTCCTGTGGCGGCGATTTTGCCGTCGACGATCAGCGCGTCGCCGGGCCGGTCGGTGCCCGCGCTCGGATCGAGCAAGCGGGCGTTTTTAAGGAGAAGCGGGGGAAGGCTCATCTCTAATTCCCCCCCTCGGTCGTCGGCAGGCGTTCGGCGAGCACATCCAGGCAGGCCATACGAACGGCGACGCCCATTTCCACCTGCTCGTTAATCAGGCTGCGGTCGATATCATCGGCAAGGTCGCTGTCGATCTCGACGCCCCGGTTCATCGGACCGGGGTGCATCACGGCGGCATCGGGTTTCGCCACGGCGAGTTTCTCCCGGTCCAGGCCGAAGAAGTGGAAATATTCCCGCATGGAGGGGATCAGCGCGCCCTGCATCCGTTCGGTTTGCAGGCGCAGCATCATAACGATATCGGCATCAACGAGGCCTTCGCGCATCGAGTGGAAGACCCGCACGTTGAGCCGGTCAATTTCCGCCGGAAGCAGCGTTGGCGGGGCAACGACGCGCACTTCCGCCCCCAGCGCATTCAGCAGCAGAATATTGGAGCGAGCGACGCGGCTGTGGGCGATATCGCCGCAAATCGCGACCACCAGACCTTCCAAGCGCCCCTTGCGGCGGCGAATGGTAAGGGCGTCGAGCAGCGCTTGCGTCGGGTGTTCGTGGGTGCCGTCGCCCGCATTGATGACGGCGCAGTTGAGCTTGCGGGCCAAAAGATGCGGCGCGCCCGATTCGCCGTGGCGCACCACCAGCACATCCACGTGCATGGCGTTCAGCGTCATGGCGGTATCGATGAGCGTTTCGCCCTTTTTGACGCTGGACGAGGCGACCGACATATTGATGACGTCCGCGCCCAAGCGCTTGCCCGCCAGCTCGAAGCTGGTGCGCGTCCGCGTCGAATTTTCGAAAAACAGATTGATGATCGTCCGCCCCCGCAGGGTGGCGATCTTCTTTTCCGTTTGGCGGTTCAGCGCAACGTAGCTTTCGGCGCGCTCTAACAGATACCGCAGATCGAGCGGGTTGAGCCCCTCGATCCCCAGCAGGTGACGGTGACTGAATTGGTAGGTCATGGCGGCGGGATCATAGGGGCCAGACCCGGCCCCGACAAGATCCCGCCGCCGACAAGATCGCGTGATCTAGGAGCCGTTGACAAACTGGATTCCCAAATTGCCTAAAGCGTGATTCAAGATAGCTTTCTGAGGAGGCTATCTTGGCTCGATTGTTGATGGAAG
>NZ_JBILQX010000108.1:0-11615 GCF_044372965.1 Elstera sp.
TCGACGAAATCGCCCGGCAACTCGGCAGCGGCGCGCGGTTCTCGGCGGTGGCCCAGCAGTATTCAAACTCGGCGTCGGCCTCGACGGGGGGGGATCTCGGCTGGGTGCGCACCGGCCAGATCGATCCGGTGCTGCTGGCCGCGCTCGAAACCCTGGAGCCGGGCCGGATGAGCCAGCCCATCCGCACCGTCTCGGGCCTGCATTTATTGCTTCTGCGCGAAAAGCGCGTGGCCGCCAGTTTGCCGTCGCGCGATGACGCGCGGCTGCGGCTCATTTCCGAACGCGTCGAAGCCGAAAGCCGCCGGGCGTTGCGCGATTTGCGCCAGGCCGCCACGATCGATATTCGTCTTTGACCGTGAGTGATCCGATTATTGAAGCCGTCGAACGGCTTCCCGCCCTGCGCGTGACCGTTGCAGCGGCGGGGCTGACGGCGGATAAGCGGTTTGGGCAGCATTTTCTGTTCGATCTCAACCTCACGCGCCGGATTGCGCGGGCGGGCGGGCCGCTGGATGCTGGCACGGTGATCGAAGTCGGCCCCGGCCCCGGTGGCTTGACCCGCGCGCTGCTGCTCGAAGGCGGCCAACATGTCGTTGCCATCGAAAAGGACCGGCGCATGGTGGCGGCGTTGGAGTCGCTGGTCGAATTGACGCGCGGGCGGCTGACCGTGATCGAGGCGGATGCGCTGGGGCTCGACCCGACGACACTCGGTCCGGCCCCGTACCGCATTATCGCCAATCTACCCTATAACGTCGGCACGCCTTTGGTGATCGCCTGGCTGCGCGCCATCGACCAGTATGAATCGCTGACGCTGATGTTCCAAAAGGAAGTGGCCGACCGCTTGACGGCGGTTCCGGGCGGCGATGCCTATGGGCGTCTCTCGGTCATCAGCGGGTATTTCGCCCAAAGCGGCGTGCTGTTCGATATTCCGCCGGAAGCCTTTACGCCGCCGCCGAAAGTGGTTTCCAGCGTCGTGCAGCTTCTCCCGCGCAAAGACCGGCCCGACTGCGGCTCGGTGCTACGGCTGGAACAGGTGACGGCGGCGGCCTTCGGTCAACGGCGGAAAATGCTGCGCGCGTCGCTGAAAAGCTTGGGCGTCGATACGACCGCCCTGCTGTCGGACGCCCAGATCGAGCCGACGGCGCGGGCGGAAGAACTCAGCGTGGCTGAGTTCTCGCGGCTTTCCTTGGCCCTGGTCGCCCAAATCGGCCCCGGTCGCCCGGAGACTGTATCTCCTTAATCGCTCGGCGGTCGCTCGGCCTGTAGCGCCGACACGAACTCCGGCAGGCTCATTTGCCGGTCGCGCTTCAGGCGTTCGGCGATGAGAATCGCGCGAACGCTGACCAAGCTTGCTTCGATATCGTCATTGACGAGAACGTAATCATACTCGCGCCAGTGCGACACATCATCATGGGCTTTCGCCATACGGCGGGCGACGACATCGGCGGAATCTTGTGCGCGGGTGCGCAGGCGGCGTTCCAGCTCGGCCATCGAGGGCGGTAGGATAAAAATTGTCACGAGATCGGGCCGGGCCTTGCGCATCATCTGCTGCGTGCCCTGCCAGTCGATATCGAACAGCACATCCATCCCCTGCCCGAGCGCCTTCATCACCGGCGTTTTCGGCGTGCCATAGAAATTGCCATAAACTTCGGCATGCTCCAGCAGATCATCACTCGTCGAGAGCCGGTCGAACTCTTCCCGGTCGATGAAATGATAGTCGCGCCCCGAAATTTCGGACGGGCGGCGCGGGCGCGTGGTGACGGAAACCGACATTTGCAACTGGGGCATATTCTCCAGCAGCAAGCGCGACAGCGTGGTCTTCCCCGCCCCCGAGGGCGAGGAGAGAATCAGCATCAAGCCCCGGCGGCGGCGCTCGATGGTTTGGGGGGCCTGCATCATCGGGGGATCATCACTCGACGTTTTGAACCTGTTCGCGGAATTGCTCGATTACGGTCTTCAAAGCAAGGCCGGTTTGCGTTACCGACAGGTCGGCGGCCTTGGACATGAGGGTATTGGCCTCGCGGTTAAACTCTTGGGCGAGGAAATCAAGCTTCCGGCCAATCGCACCGCCTTCGTCCAGCAGCGCGGTTGCGGCGGCGCAATGGGCTTCGAGCCGGTCCATTTCTTCGGAGGGGTCGCATTTTTGCGCGAGCAGGGCGATTTCCTGGGCCAAACGCTCGGCGGGAACGGGGGGCGTATCCCCCAGCAGCGGGGCAAGCCGCGTGTGCAACCGTTCGGCGACGCCGTGAGTCTGGGCCTCCGCCGCTGCGCGCGCCTTAGCGGTCATTTCGGCGATGGTGGCAACCTGACCGCGCAGAATCTCGGCGAGCTTGGCCCCTTCCGCCCGCCGCGCATTCAGAAACTGATCGACGGCTTGAACGAAAAGCGCGACCAGGGCGGCATCTTCCGCAGGAGACGGCTCGTTCAGTGCTGGGTTTTCGGCCTGCTGGCTCTCGATCACCCCGCGCACGCCCAAAAGATCGGTTAGCCGCAGCGGCGCTTGATCGACCAAATCGCCCAAGGATTTTTGCAGCCCGACGATTTCTTCGATCAAGGGCCGGTTGATCGCAAGGTTGCTTTCACGCGCCGCACCGCGCAGATCGAGCGACACGGTGATGGTGCCGCGCTGGCAGGCTTTCAGTTTCTCGCGTAGGGCGGGCTCCAGCCGGTCTAGCCAGTTCGGCAGGCGAAAGCGCACGTCGAGCCCGCGCCCATTGACCGCGCGGATTTCCCAAGTGGCGGTATGGCTTGGCGTTGGGCAGCCAACGGCGGCCTGCCGGGCATAGCCGGTCATGCTGGAAACGGGGGCGGTCGGCTCGGGCGAAGCCGCTGAAGAAGCTCGTGTCATGCCGCCCCTTATAAAGCGCTCCCCCGCCTCTCTCAATCTGCAACGTGCGAACCGTGGCGGAATGAAGATCAGCACGCTATATAGATGCGATGAATATGGGTTTTGCGCCGAGGACTGCCGTGGCTAGTCCCCAGGGGCGGAGTATGCGGCCGAGCGGCCCTGTGCCGTCTCAACCGCTTTACGCGGCTTTGGACCTCGGAACGAATAACTGCCGCCTGCTCATCGCGCGCCGCCGCGATGGGTATGTAGGCTTTGCGCCCGGCGCGACCACAGCGGCGATGGCGGACGGTCAGAGCGCTGAGCCGCCGACCTTGGAGATTGTCGACGCTTTCTCCCGCATCGTTCGCCTAGGCGAAGGTTTAGCGATGACTGGGCGGCTTTCTGACGCGGCGATGGATCGCACGGTCTCGGCGCTCGCGGTCTGCGTTCGAAAACTGCGCCGCTACCGGCCCCGCTTTGCGCGGATTGTGGCGACGGAAGCCTGCCGCCGGGCGGATAACGGCGGGCTGTTCTTGGAACGGGTGAGCGCCGAACTCGGCCTCTATCTCGAAACCATCGCCCCACAGGAAGAAGCCTTGCTGGCGCTCGCGGGCTGCGCCGCGCTGCTCGATCCGGCGGTGCCGCGCGCGCTGATGTTCGATATCGGCGGCGGTTCGACCGAATTGACCTGGCTTGCGGTGCGCCCAGGTCACTCGCCGCTGGTGCTGGGGTGGATTTCGATTCCGCTCGGCGTGGTCAATCTCGCCGAAGCCCATGGCGACCCGAGTCGGGCCGATACGGGTTATGAGCGGATGAACGCGGTTTTTGCGGAAAAGCTGATCGAATTCGACCGGCGCTATGGGATTTCAGAGGCGATCCGCGCGGGGGGCGTGCAGATGCTGGGCGCATCGGGCACGGTGACGACGCTTGCGGGGATTCATCTGGATTTGCCGCGGTATGACCGGGCGCGGGTCGATGGGATTCGCTTGAGTATTGAGGATTTGGCGGCAGTTTCGGCCCGCATTCGCAAGATGGGCGAGGAGGCGCGCCTGTCGCATCCCTGCATCGGGCGGGCGCGGGCCGATCTCGTGATTGCGGGCTGCGCGATTATCGATGCCATGCGGGTGCTATGGCCGATCCCGTCGCTACGCATCGGCGATCGCGGCGTCCGCGAAGGTATTTTATTTGGACTGATGGGAGTCCCCGCGCCGCAGTTGGCACCGGCGGACCCCGAAGAGAAGTGAGCGCTAAAAGATGACCCAAAAGGGGAGCGGTGACGGTAGCAACAGCGGCGGCGGCGGGGGCCGTCGTCAAAAATCGGTACGGGTGAAGACCGCCCATAAGCGCTCTTTATCCTCGACCCTCTGGCTGCAACGTCAGTTGAATGATCCTTATGTCGCGGAAGCCAAGCGCCTCGGCTACCGCTCGCGCGCGGCGTTCAAACTGATTCAACTCGATGAAAAATATCATCTGCTCGGGCCGGGTAAGCGCGTGGTCGATCTTGGCGCGGCCCCCGGTGGCTGGACGCAAGTTGCCGTCGCGCGCGTCGGCGCAGAACAGGGACGCGGCTGTGTTGTTGGGCTCGATATTCTGCCGATGGACCCGATCCCTGGCGCGAGTCTGATGCAGGCCGATTTCCTTGATCCGACTGCCCCCGATAGGCTGCGCGAATTGCTCGGCGGCGGCGCGGATCTGGTGATGAGCGATATGGCGGCGCCGACGACGGGCCACACTAAGACTGATCACTTGCGCGTTATCGGCCTTGCCGAAACCGCCCTGCACTTCGCTTTAGAGGTGTTGGAGCCCGGCGGGGCATTTGTGGCCAAGGTTTTCCAGGGCGGTTCGGAAAAAGAACTGCTCGATCCACTCAAGAAGCATTTTGCCGTGGTCCGGCACGCCAAACCCGCCGCATCCCGCGCTGATTCCAGCGAAATGTATGTTGTAGCGACAGGGTTTAGGCGCGTAACCTAATGTAAAAGAGGGAGGCCGAAGCCTCCCTCTTTTCATTCTGCCCCGACTGCGGCTAACCGTTGGGTGAAGCGGTCAAGCGCCAAGCCGAGGCTTTGAGTGCTTTGCTCCAGCGCTGCCGATAGATCGAGCGTGCCGTTGGCAGCTTCCGCCGCATTTCCGGTCGCCGATGTGACGCCGCTGATGGCGTCGGCGATGACCGCTGCACCCTCGGCGGCCTGCGAGACATTGCGGGCAATATCCCGCGTCGCCGCCGTTTGCTCTTCGACCGCGACCGCAACCGACGACATGCGCATATCGGTTTCCAATACGCGGTCGCGGACTGAAATCATGGTTCGGCTCGCGGCATGGGTGAGCGCGCGCATGGTTTCGACCGATTTTTGAATATCTTCCGTTGCGCCAGCGGTTTGGGTCGCGAGGTTCTTCACTTCGGTCGCAACCACGGCGAACCCTTTGCCCGCCTCTCCGGCCCGCGCGGCTTCAATCGTCGCATTTAGCGCAAGAAGATTGGTTTGCGCCGCAATTGCCTGAATAAGGGTCACGATATCGCCGATTTGAGCGGTCGCCTTTTCAAGATCGTGCAAGGTTTTATCAGCCGATTGCACCTCTTCGGCAGCAAGGCGAGAAATGCCGGTGCTGCTTTCCACTTGCCGGCCGATTTCGCTAATCGAACTCGATAATTCGTCGGTCGCGGCGGCCATCATCTGCACGGTTTGCAGCGTTTGATCGGAGGATGTGGCCATGGCAACGCAGCTTTGATTGGTGGCGGCGACCACACCAGAAAGCTCGGTTGAACTCATGCGCATCCGCTCAACGGCCTGAGTAACTGCCCAAATTACGCTTTCCAACTCATGGCGAAACTCGGTCACGGCCTCTACCCGGCGTTCAGCGAGGCCGAGATCGGCGGCCATCCGCGCGCGCTGTTCGGTTTCAAGACGTTCCCGGGCAACCAGCGCCTGCCGGAAAAACTCGACCGCTTTGGCAATCTTACCCACTTCGTCGGCGCGCGCTTGGTAGCGAATTTCAACGTCTGTGCTGCCCGTAACCAGGCTTTCCATTTGTCCCGTCAACCGCAGCAGCGGACGGCTGACCGAGCGGCCAATGACGAGCGCCAAGGTGACGGCGAGCAGCACGACAATCGCCACCAAAACAAGGCTCCAAGTCATCGCTTGGAAGAAGCCGGCGATACGAATTGTAAGAAGATTTTCAAGGGCTTGAGAGCTGGCGTCATAACCTTTGCCGAGAGTGGTTTCCAGATCGGCAGTTAATTTCGCGACCGGAGCCGCGCCTTGACCCGAAACCTGAGCGTCGGCGGCGATAATCATCGCGGCTCCCGCCGCGATCAGGGTCTGCATATCGCGATCAATCCAGCGCTTCAAATCCCCGCTGGCATTACCGCGGTAGCCAAGCGAAACCGATGCCGCCAAACCGTCAAGCGTCGCCTGCATCGCGCCTTTGGCAACCAGAATATCGGCTTGCTCCGCAACACTCGGCGACCCTTTGGCCCCGGCGCGCAAAGCGGCATCGAGATCGGCCACGCGCGACACGAGGTCGGGGAAGCGCAGCAGCACCAAATCCATTGTGTAATAACTGTCAAGATCGGGATCGAGAATGAGGTTCGATTGATCGCCAACCCGAACGGTCAGATCGCGCAGGGCGGTCATGGCCTGAAGCGCCGAAGCCCGGTCCCGTTTAGCAGAAGCATCGCGCAAAGCCGCAATAGCGGCCTTTGATAGCGCTGCGCTTTGCAGATCCACCCCGGCTTGCGTGCCCAGCTTTGTTTCGATCTTGCCAAGTGTTTCCGCAAGATCGGTGGGTATCGCCGCCCCGCCCCGGCTTTGCGCCAAAGTGGCAACCAGGGCGCGCTGGACCGGGCGTAAATATTCTGTCCCCACCAGTTCGGCTTGTCCAAAGCGGATTTGGACCATATTTGCCGCAATCAGCAGGTAAGCAAGATATGCAATGGGTATTAATAGGACAAAAACAATCAGGCCAATTTTACGGCTGAATGAAATCTTATCGAATAGTTTCATGGCGAGTCGTTCCCAAAACCTAATTGGGTCGCGGTGACCTTTCGGTCGGCGACAGTAGCCCCCCACTTATCGTGGGCGCACCTTATGGAGGCGACCTGATTTTGTCTATATAAAATTTAATATTTCATGTTCGTGACCGTTAAATGGTTGAGAAATTGCAAGCAGTGACTACTAATAAATAAGCGCTTCTCGCGCTGCGTCGTGGCTGCATGGGACTGCCTCTGTTGCTGCATAACACGGGGGCTTGGCAGCCGAACCGCAATATGTATTATGCAGCACCGGCGCACCCCCCTATTGCTTGGGGTTCGTTTCAGCGCATTCAGGGGCGGATTTGGCCGGGCCGTAGTTAGGTAGATGGAGCCGCCCCGCCATGATCTTGCGCGAAGCCTTTACATTCGATGACGTTTTGTTGGAGCCCGCCGCCTCGGCGATTATGCCGGCCCAGGCCGACACGTCCACCCGATTGACCAAAGAGATCAGCCTGGGGATTCCCCTGCTTTCCGCCGCGATGGATACCGTCACGGAAAGTGGCGTTGCGATTGCAATGGCGCAGATGGGCGGGCTTGGCATCATTCACCGTAATATGGACCTCGCCCGTCAGGCTGCCGAAGTGCGCCGGGTGAAGAAGTTCGAAAGCGGGATGGTCATCGATCCGGTCACGATCACCCCGCACAGCACGCTGGCGGATGCGCTGGCGCTGATGGCGGAGTTTAAGATCAGCGGTATTCCGGTTGTCGAGCAGCCCAAGGGCAAGCTCCTGGGGATTCTCACCAACCGCGACGTGCGTTTTGCCACCAATCCCGGTCAGCCGGTTTCTGAGCTGATGACCAAGGATAAGCTGATTACGGTGCGCGAAGGCGTGACCAAGGACGAAGCCAAGCGCCTGCTGCACCATCATCGCATCGAAAAGCTGCTGGTGGTGGATGAAGATTATTGCTGTATCGGCCTGATCACGGTGAAAGACATCGAAAAGGCCCAGCAGTTCCCCAATGCCGTCAAAGACAGTAAGGGCCGCCTGCGCGCCGGGGCCGCGACCGGCACGGGCGACGAGGGCGTTGCGCGGGCCGAAGCCTTGTTCGATGCCGAGGTTGATCTTCTGGTCGTCGATACCGCCCACGGCCATTCGGAGCGCGTGCTGGATACGGTGCGCCGGGTTCGTCGCCTCTCCAACTCCACTCAAATCATGGCCGGGAATGTCGCAACCGCCGATGCCGCCCGCGCATTGATGGATGCCGGGGCGGATGCGATTAAGGTCGGCATTGGGCCGGGGTCGATCTGCACCACACGCATTGTCGCCGGGGTTGGAGTGCCGCAACTCACGGCGGTTCTCGATTGCGTTGAAGCCTGCCGCAAGCATGGTATTCCGGTGATTGCCGACGGCGGCATTAAATATTCCGGCGATTTGGCGAAAGCCATTGCCGCCGGGGCCGACTGCGCGATGATCGGTTCGCTCTTCGCGGGCACCGACGAAAGCCCCGGCGAAGTGTTTTTGTTTGAGGGCCGCTCGTATAAATCCTATCGCGGGATGGGCTCGGTTGGCGCCATGGCGCGCGGCTCGGCGGATCGCTACTTCCAGGCGGAAGTGAATGATACGCTGAAGCTGGTTCCCGAGGGTGTAGAAGGCCGCGTGGCCTATAAAGGCCCGCTGAACGCCGTCGTCCATCAACTCGTCGGGGGCTTACGCGCCGCGATGGGTTACACCGGCAATGCCACCATCGCCGATATGCAACGCAACTGCCGCTTCGTTCGGATTACCAACGCGGGCCTGCGCGAGTCGCACGTGCACGACGTTGGGATCATGCGCGAAGCCCCCAACTATCGTCAGGGTGGCTAAGCCGAATGACTCCCGTCGCCCGCCTGCAAGCGGCCTATGAACTGCTCGAAAACATTAGCCAAGGGGGCGTGGCCGATGCTGCCGCCTCCCGCTATTTCCGCGACCGCCGCTATATCGGCTCAAAAGACCGGACGGCGATTTCCGAGCGGTTCTACGCCATGCTGCGCCGGTTGGCGCGGCTCGAATGGTGGGTGAATGGACTGTTGGAGCGCCCGCCCGAAGCCGGGGCGGCCTCCGTGCGGCATCTGTTCGTCGTCGATCTGCTGCTGTCGGACAATTGGATTCCCGAACAGTTTCAGAAGAATTTCGACGGCGAAGAGCACCGCCCGCACGCGCTGTCGCGGGCCGAGCGCACTTTAGTCGAAAAAATCGTCGAGATGCGCGGCGACTCAAAAGAGCCGCTGCCGCTCGATCATCCCGACATGCCGCTGTGGGTGCGCATGGAAATTCCGCCCTGGTCGGAAGCTCCGCTGCTGGAGCTTTTCGAGGGCGACGAAGCCGAATTGGCGGCGCTGAACAGCCCCGCCTTGCTGGACCTGCGCATCAATCAACTTCACGGCACGCGCGAGTCGATTCTGGCACGGCTTCAGTTTCAAGGATTGAAGGTTGAGGCCGGGGAATGGTCGCCGCTGGCCATCCGCGTGTTCGGACGGCCAGCACTCGGCACCCTACCCGCCTTTAAAGACGGTTTGGTCGAAATCCAAGACGAAGGCTCGCAACTGGTGGCGCTGCTGGCCGATGCCAAGCCGGGGCAATGGGTGATCGATTATTGTGCCGGTGCAGGTGGTAAAACCTTGGCGCTCGCCGCCGATATGAATAACAAAGGCCGCCTCATCGCCTCCGATATTTCGGAAAAGCGGTTGGAGCGGGCGGTCACGCGCCTGCGCCGCGCCGGGGTTCATAACGTCGAACGCCGCGCGCTTGGGGCGGAGAATGCCGGTTGGTTCAAGCGGCAGGTCGGGAAATTCGACCGGGTTCTGGTCGATGCCCCCTGCTCCGGCACCGGCACCTGGCGGCGCAACCCCGATATGAAATGGCGTATCGGCCCCGCCGATGTAGCCGAACTCACCGTAAAGCAGCGCGAAATTCTCGATTCGGCGGCAAAGCTGGTGAAGCCAGGCGGGCGCCTGATCTATGCCACCTGCTCGCTGTTGCCGGAGGAAAACGAAGGCTCGGTTGCTGCCTTCCTCGCAACTCACCCGGAGTTCACCGTTAAACCGGTGACGGAGATTTGGGCCGAACGGGTAACAACGCCCTGCCCAGCCCCTGGCCCCTATTTGCGCTTGACGCCCCATCGCCACGGCACCGATGGTTTCTTCACCGCCGTGCTGGAGCGCAGCGCCACTGCCGCCGTGCAGGCCGCCGAGTTGGTTTCCGAGGAGAGTTAAACTGTTGAGCCGCGCCAATCAGCCGATTCCAACCGCCGCCGCGCAGACGTGGAGTCTGCGCCGGGCCCAGCGGGATGATTTCGGCGCGATTGCGAAGGTGCAGACCGACGGTTGGCGCGATTCCTTTCGGGGTGTAATGCCCGATAGTGTTTTGGATGGCCCCTTGCTGGACGAGCATCGCACCCTCTGGCGGCGCATGCTCTCCAGCCGGGGCGGTTTTGGTGATGATGGCCACCCGTGGCTTGCCGTCGACGGCAGCGCTCGGGTGATCGGCTTCAGCGCCTACGGCCCCGTGCGCGGCTCAAGCTGGAGCCATGATGCGGAAATCTATGCGCTTTACGTCGATACGGCGTGGCACGGCCATGGTCTCGGGCGGGCGTTGGTCCAGCAGACGGCGCGCGGGTTGCTGGAGCAGCATCGGCGCTCGCTACTGCTATGGGCGCTTGAGGATAATCACAAGGCGCGCGCCTTCTATGAGCATATCGGGGGCCGCGTAATCGACCGCGAAGCCCATAATTTTGGCGGCGTCTGGTTGCCGGAAGTTGCCTATGAATGGCCGAATATGGCGAGCTTACTGGAGTAGGATTTGACCGCTGTGCATTTTCGTCGCGCCCAGGCGGACGACGCCCCCCGGATTGCCGATCTTCACACGCGCTCGTGGCGCTCCGCCTATCGTGGCCTTCTGCCCGATGCCTATCTCGACGGCCCGCTTCTGCAAGAACGGCTGATCCATTGGTCGGCAAAACTGCCGCAAGCCCAGGCCGATGATTTCGTTCTTCTGGCGGAGGACGGCGACCGGCTTGCGGGCTTTATCGCCGTTTGGTGCAACCCGGCGAGTAAAGCGACCGATCCCTACGGAAACTTTCCCGGCGCTTATGTCGACAATATTCATGTTGATCCCGATGGGCGTGGCCAGGGGCTTGGCCGGCAATTGCTGCTGAAGACCGCCGAGCACGCGCAGAGCCTCCGGAATATCGATCCGAGCCTATGGCTATGGGTGCTAACCAATAACACCCGCGCGCTGGGCTTCTATCAGGCCCTCGGCGGTACCATCGCCGAGACCATCACCGAACCCTTAGGCGGCACGACGGTTGAAACCCATCGCGTGATTTGGACCGATTTGCTCGCGCTGAGCGCGGCCTGTCGCCGCTAAGACCCAGATTGAAGCCCGAAGAGAGTGAGTTCCCCATGACCGATCCCAGCTTGCAGGCCGAAAACATTCTGATTCTCGATTTCGGCAGTCAGGTAACGCAGTTGATCGCCCGCCGCGTCCGCGAAGCCGGGGTTTATTGCGAGGTCATGCCGTTCAATACCGACCCGGCCCGGCTCGCGGCCTTTGCGCCGAAAGGGATCATTCTGTCGGGCGGCCCTGCTTCGGTCACGTTGGAGCATACACCGCGCGCGCCGGAGTGGGTGTATCAGCAGAATGTGCCAATCCTCGGCATTTGTTACGGCGAACAAACCATCTGCGCGCAGCTTGGCGGCAAGGTCGAAGGCGGGCTGCACCGGGAGTTCGGGCGCGCTGAAATCACCGTCACCGGGTCTTGTTCGCTCTTTGATGGTATCTG
>NZ_JBILQX010000109.1:0-11613 GCF_044372965.1 Elstera sp.
ACGCGCCAAATTACGGGGCTAACAATCGCCCTGCGGCTGGCGGCGGTCGGCGTTATGATCGTCGGGATCAGCGGCCCGGACGACGCTTGGATTTATTTCGCCGCGCAAGGGGCTGCTTGGTTAGGCATTCTCGGTGCGGGCTGGTGGATGGTGAAAAAACAGACCCGCGTGGAAAAAAAACACCTGAAGGGCGGCATAACGCTTATTCGCGACGGCCGACATATTTTTTACCTGTATCTGGGCAGTAGCTCGTTCGACTACCTCTTACCCCTGGTGCTCGGCGCGGTCGCCGACCCGGTCAGCGTTGGTCTTTTCGTCGGCGCCGAAAAGCTGGCCCGCGCCGCCGCTAGCCTTTTATCATCGTTTCGCAGCGCGCTGTTTCCCCAGATGAGCCGCTTGATGGCCGAGTCGGCGGAAAACGCCGCAGCCCTGTTCCGCTGGGCGCTCCTTCGGGTCGGCGGTCTCGCGGCAGTCGGCAGCATCGCTCTGTTCTTCTCCGCCGACTGGATCGCGCCGCTGCTGCTCGGCGAGGCGGCAGCGGCGGCGGGTCCCATTCTGAAAATACTCAGCCCCCTGCCCGTGCTGTTGACGATAAACAGCCTGATCGGCGTACAATGGCTGCTCCCGGCGGGGCGTACCGCCGCCTTGCGGAATATCTATCTTGGCGCGGGGGCGCTTCGCCTGATCCTGTGCGCGCTGCTGGCCCACGACTTCCAGGCCCCCGGTGCGGCCTTGGCCACCATCGCCGGAGAAGTATGCGTCTTGATAGCCTGTCTGCTATACCTTCGACAGCACCCTGTTCGGGGTGCCTGAGGCCGCTGCCTGGCGGCACGATAAACTGTTGCGGCTCACACTGGAGCATTAGATCTGTGCTACACGCCCTGGCTTGGTTTTGGATCGGATATTCGGACGGGCTTGTCTATTTACTGATAAGCTTAACTGAAATAACGGGATATATTGTTTATATCGCACCGGTTATTGCTGCTTATGTTTTGTATTTAGTTGTTTTCCGAAAAACCTACATATCATTTAGCATTTTTCTTAAGCAATTATTATTTTTTGGATTCTCTGCAATATTGCTATTTTTCCAATTCTTCACCGTTGGAGAAATTTATATTGCAGGTTATTCACAAATAATGGTAATGATTGCACTAATATTATTCATTGCCGATTTTTTTAAAACGAATGAGGCCGTCCTTAGACCTAAATTCGACCAGGCAATATTGACTATTCATTATGTTATCTGCGTTTATGCCCTTGCAGCGTGGTTTGTTCGGTGGGCGACAACCGTCGATATCAGCCTCTTTATCTCGGATATTGACAGCCTTACAGGCTTCGCCGCTAACCGCACGAGCGGCCTGCACCGTGAACCCTCGTGGGCAGGGTACGCCTTGGCGAGTTCCTATCTGGGGGTCTTGATCACTCGACCCCACCGCATGTTGGTGCCACAGATCCTCTATCTACTCGCGATTGCGGCCACGGGCGCGGGTGTGGGCTTGGTTCTGGCGAGTTTTTTCATCGCCCACCAAGTCTTGATCTCAAAGCGTGGTAACTTGTTGACACGGCTTGGATTTTTGGGAGGGCTAGCGCTCTTGCTGCTCTTTGTCTTCAGTGGCCGGATTAGCGATGTACTGAACCAGAGAGATCCGTCGAGCGAAATGCGCCTTGAATCTACCATTGTCGCGGCAGAGGTCATCACCGAAACCTTCCCGGTTGGGACCGGGTTCGGTAACTACCAAGATTATGCGGTTTTTGATCCGAATATTTGGAACAGACTCATTGACATATCTGAAGCCACTTACTACAAGTCCGATATTCTAATTTTAAATTTTATCGCAGAATTAGGTTTCTTTGGAATCTTACTATCACTTATATTTGTTTCAAACTTCACTAGCCGAAGCAACTTATTAGTATTCTTAGTCGTAATTGTCATGCTTCTAACCTCGGGTACGGTTATTCAGCCGACATATTTTGTTTTAGCCGCAATCATTGGCCTTGAGCGGGGGAGAGCCGCACGGCAGGCGATGATCGGACCGCGCACACCCCGATGACCCAGATATCTGACGCAATAGGGCCGCGTTACTTGTGGCTGACCCGCTTCTTTCCGTATCCGACCCACGCCGGCGACCGGATTTATTCCGCCCGGTTGATCGAGGCGCTCGCCGACCAAGATTGCCAGATCACCGTATTCGTCAACGAGGGGGGGGGCGATGCCGCTCTCCTCCCCGCCCTCCTCCCCAACGGTTCAGCGCGCAGGGTTGAGTGGATCACCTGCCCTCCCGGCAGTGGAAGCCGAATGGCGCGCTATCCTTTTTCCCGCTTGCCGCGCCACGCTTTACGCTTCTCGGCCCCCGGTCCGCGCCAGATACTGCGGTCTGTCTTGGCGCGGCAAAATTGGGATGCCGTGTTGATCGACTATGTCACCATGGGCTGGACCTTGCCGCTCCTGAAGGCAACACTTCGACGAACGGGGGATCGCCCCAGGCTGGTTTACGTCGCTCATAATCACGAAGCCAGCGTGCGCCAAATGGCCGCTCGGCACTCCCGCGCTGCCCTACCTTTGCGTCTGGCCCAGCGCATCGATGGGGGGCGGATTGCCGCTTTGGAGCGCCGCCTATTGGCCGAAGTCGATTGCGTCACCGTCAATACCGCCGCCGACCTCGCCCTCTTCGAAACGGACGCTCCCCAGCAGCGCTACCAGATCCTTGTGCCCGGCTACGATGGGCCGCAGTTGGCGGAGCGCACCTTAACCGCCGAAACGCCGCGCCGGGTGGTGGTGGTCGGCAGTTTCGATTGGATCGTCAAGCAACAGAACCTTATCGAATTTCTGGAGGCGGCAAGCCCCTTGGCCGATCATGGCATCGGTATCGACATTGTTGGAAGCGGTCCGACGGACCTGCTGGACAAATGGCGGCACCGCTTTCCCTACGCCACCATCCACGGGCGGGTGGCAGCGGTGGAACCCTATCTTCAAGGCGCGCGCATCAGCGTTGTGCCGGAACGGACCGGCGGTGGCTTCAAACACAAGGTTTTGAACGCTGTCTTCCAGCGTTCCCCGGTTTTCGGCATCGCCGGATCCATAACCCAAGTCCCGCTCGTGGAGGGGCAATCGGTGCGCCTCTTCGCCGATTTCCCCGCCCTGGTTCAAGGAATTATCCGGGATATTGATGCTCTGGATGGGTTGAACGCCCTTCAAAGCGCCGCATACGCGGCCTGCCAAGACCAGTTCGATTGGCGCGACCGGGGAAAAAGCCTGCGCGGGCTGCTCACGGGAAAACCAGGAGAATAGCCGTGCTGACAGCTACAATCATCAAAGCCACTCGGATGCTCGCCAAGCGCCTCCTGTTTGCAGTCCTCGGCGAAGGAGGCACCCGTCAGGCTCATGCCCATGGATTTTATCACGCCCTGTTGCGCCGGACGGGTCGCTTTGGGCTGAATGAGCCGGCAGCAACGCAAGAGCTTCTCGCCGCCCTCGCCGGGCAGGCGGGAACCCTTCTGGATGCTGGGGTGAATATTGGTCGCTATAGTTGGTTCATGGCCCGCCACCGCCGCGCGGGCGTACCGCTCTATGGGTTCGACCCCAATGCCGACGCCTCTGCGCTCGCCCGCCGAAACCTTGCGGGACTGCCGGATATTACCCTCCTCCCGATTGGTCTCGCCGCACGGGATAAAGAGGCGACCCTGGCGGTGCCCCAGGACGCGACCGGCAATCCCATCAGTGGGTTGGGTTTCATTCTCGGCGGCACCCCACCGCCGACCGGCAGCGTTACCCACGCGATTACCCTCAAATCCCTGGACGGGTTAATCTCGGACGGAACGGTGCGCCTTGCCCCGCCCGTGCTTCTAAAGATGGATATAGAAGGGTACGAGCCAGCGGCCCTCGCGGGAATGGCGGCGTTTCTGGCCCGCCACCGGCCCTGGATATTCTTTGAATGCGAGCCGCAGCATTTGAAGCGCGCGGGGTACGATTGGCCGGACCTGTTCACACCGCTCCACGCGCTGGGCTATCTCATTCTTGCCGACGCCGGGGGGCGGTTCATCTGCGTGCGCGAGCCCATCGACGGCACGGTGAACTATTTCGCCCTGATGCCCGAAACCATGCCGCCCCTGCCCAGCCTCGCACCGTTTCTCACCCGCTGATAGCCTTGCGGACCGCGCGAATGCGGGCATAGACCGCTGGGGAAACCCAGTGTCTAAGTCGCTCGTCAACCCCGTGAAAGGCGATTTTCACGAGCGCATAGGGCCAAACCCGGAGAGGGTTCGCGCCGAGTCCGCGTAAGGCACGCACCACTTCCAGCACGCACCTCGTCGCGTGCTGGCTGGAATTTCCACCCAAGGCGAAATTATAGCGGATGGTCGAATCGTGACGCCCGATAAACCCCGCCCGGTCAACCCGGAACAGCCATTCAAAGTCGGGCGCGACCTTGTAGGCGGGATTGAACAGACCGGCCCCCGCAAATACCCGCCGATGCGCCGTTAGGGTCGGATAATTCATCACGGGCGCACGGTAGGTGATCCGCTTGCGATAGCCGGGATCGCCTGGAATGGTGAAGAGAAACGCGCCATCCGTATGATAATCCATATCGCCAAAAACGAAATCCGCGTCACTCGCCGTTAGTGCCGCGACGGATTTCTCAACAAAATCATCGGGAAGCCAATCGTCGGCATACACGAAGCCGATAAATGTGCCTTGGGCGATGGCGACGCCCTTGTTCTGACCATCCGCATGGCCCTTGTCTGGTTCGGAGCACCAATGGCTGATGAGATGTTCGTAGCGGCGCAGGATGTCTACGGTCCCATCCGTCGATCCCGCATCGACAACAATATATTCGATGGCTGGATAGGTTTGCCGGGCGACGCTGCTTAAGGTTTGCTCGACCGTCGCGGCGGCATTGCGGACGATAGTAATCAGCGTATAGAGCGGCCTACCCGCTTCGGGAGGGGGCCGCCGACCGGGCCTGAAACCGAAGTGTTCCGTCATTCTTTTGTGCTTTTCCCGTTTACCGCCTGCCCGCCGGGAGCGAAATCGGCCTGGGCGCGCGCAAAATCCGCCGGGATACCGATATCGAGGAAATAGCCGTCGAACACCCGGCCTTCGAGCCGTCCTGCCGCCGCCAGCTTGGGAAAAAAATCGGCTTCCAAGGAGCACGGAAAGGAACTTAGGTGGGCCACCGCGTCCCGCCGAAGCCGATAGACGCCCCCGTTAATCAACCCTGGCCCTGCCCCCGGCGTGCGTGGCTGAAATCCTACAATACGCCCCTGATCAAGCTGCACGGTGCCATAGCGGTCCGCGACCGGCATTGCCCGTAAGGCCAGGCGACCATCAACTCCCGGCGGGAGCGGCGGCGCGGCGAAATCGGCAAGATCGATGGCAAAGAGGGAATCGCCGTTCAGCAGCAGGAACTCCGGGGCCAGATCGGGCAAGGCCAGATGCAATGCGCCGCCCGTCCCCGCCGGGTCCGCCTCCACCCGGCAGGTTACGGTGACACCCCGCCCCGCCCAGTCGGCCTGAAACGCTTCGAACTCCGGCGCAAGATAGCCGGTGAGCAACAGAAGCTCGCAAAACCCGTACCCCGCCAACCGCTCGACGAGGTGGGACAAAAACGGCCGCCCGGCGACCGGCAGCAGGGGCTTGGGTGTGTCCGCCGTCAAAGCCCCCAGCCGAGTTCCCCGACCACCGACGAGAAGAACGGCCTGATCAGACATTGCTGTAACGGCTATTGCGCAGCATCCGGTAGCCTTTGATCAGTTCGGCAATTCCGGCATCGAGACCATAGGCGGGCTGGAAGCCGGTGCCTTCGATGCGGGCGTTGGAGACGATATAATCACGCTTGTCGGGGTCTTCGCCGATGGGCGCTTCGAGAAAGGCGAAATCGGGAAGCTGCGCCTGGATGCGCTCGCATAACTCCCATTTCGACAGGTTGGCGTCCGACAGGCCAAGGTTATAGGGCCGGTCGCGCAGGGTCTCGAACTGCGCGATTCCGTGCAGGAAGGCGCGGGCCACGTCACGAATATGGATGAAGTTCCGCTTAAAGTGCGGCTCGAACAGAATAATCGCCCGGTCGTACAGCGCGCGATAAACGAAATCATTGACGAGCAGGTCGATCCGCATGCGCGGGGACATGCCGAAAACGGTCGCAAGGCGAAAGCTGAGGGCATTGCCCCGGTCGAGAACGGCGGCTTCCGCCGCGACCTTGCTGCGCCCATACAGCGACAGGGGTTTCAGCGGCGACTCTTCGGTGCAGAACTGCCCCTGCTCGCCAACGCCATAGCCCGAATTGGTAACAGGCATAAGCACCCGCTGCTGCGGCGATAGCATATCCAGCAGCGTGCGGACGGCATCGAAATTCGTGCTCTGGGCAGCGATACGGTCGGCATCGCACATCGGCGCGCCGACGAGCGCTGCCAAGGGAATGACGATATCCGCCTGGGCCACCAGCGGGCGCAGGATCGCTGCATCCCGCGCGTCGCCGCGCACCACGTCGAACGCCGGATCGGCGCAGACCGCCGCCAAGGAATTCTGCTTAAACAGGAAATTATCCAGCACCGTCACGCGGTGGCCTGCGGCCAGCAGGGCCGGAACCATGACCGCGCCCAGATACCCCGCGCCGCCCGTTAGGAGAATAGAGTAAGTCTCGGTCATCAAAACACCTTCAGCGGCAAACAGTATCGAGCACGTCGCGCAAACGTTCGATCTGCGGGGTCAGGTCGAAGGGATGATTGCCGACGAAAAAGCCGTAATCATGGGCCAGATTGGCATTCTCGATCCCACCAACGATGTCGTGATCAAAATATTGAATGACATCATGGCGCAGGAAGCAACCGCCGGTGATAATGCGATAGCCAATATCGGCCTCGGCCAGGGCCGCAAAGACTTTACGCCGGTCTAGCTTGGCAGCGGGATTGAGAATAATCGTGAAGCTAAAGCTGGAGCTTTTGCCGTTCTCACGCTGGATGATGAACCGCTCGTCCCCCGCAAAAAGCGACTGAAAGAGCGCGAGATTGCGGCGGCGCGCAGCAGTCATGGCGGGCAGTTTCTTCAACTGCTCCAAACCGACCGCCCCGGACATTTCCAAGGGGCGCACGTTATAGCCCGGCAGAATGAAGCGATAGGCTTCGAAATGATCCTCCGACCGGCGCTGATAGACGGGGCTATCGGTTGGCAAATCGCGCGTCCAGCCGTGGGCGCGCAACGACCGGCTGAGGTGCGCAAGCTCGGTATCATCCGTCAGCAGCATCCCGCCTTCCATCGTCGAGATGTGGTGCGAGAAGAAGAAGCTGAAACTATTGAGGTCGCCGAAGGTGCCGGTCTTGCGGCCCCCTAACTCGGCGTCCATCGACTCGCAATTGTCCTCGAAGACATAGAGGCCGTGGGCATCGGCGAAGGCCCGGATCACGTCGAGCGCCGCTGGATTACCGAGAATGGAAACCGGCAGAATGGCGCGGGTGCGCGGCGTCAGCGCGGCTTCCAGCTTCGAGACATCCATATTGAGCGTGTCCAGCTCAACATCGACGAAGCGCAGGCGTAGGCCATATTGCTGGAGGGGATGATAGGTCGTCGCCCAGGAAATTGCGGGGACGATCACCTCATCGCCCCGTTGCAAGGGCCGATCTTGCCGATAGCAGAGCGCCGCAATCCCCACCAGATTGGCGGAGGAGCCGGAATTGACCATCACCGCGTGCCGCATGCCGAAATACTCGGCAAACGCCTGCTCGAAGGCCGCAACCTGTGCGCCCATCGTAAAGCGCCCGGACGTAATCACCCGCTGGAGGGCATCGACTTCTTCTTGGCCCCAGCTCGGGGCGGCAAGTTCGTAAAACATCTAAAACGGCCCCTTGAAAACCTGCTGATAGGCAAGCTGCGCTTGTTCCCGGTCCGGCTCCCACGCCGGATCGCCGCCGACCATACGGTACGCGGCCTGGGCGATGCTCACTGGATTAGGATAAAAGGCCGCTTCCAGCGCGGGCGTGGTCGGGCAGGTCGTTGGTGCAAAGCCCAAGCGGCGTAAGGCCAGCGGCCCATCTCCCCCCAGATGCTCGCCAGCCTGGGCCACAATTTCGGCCCCCGCCCCCGCCGAGACCCACGCGTTATCGACCACCAGCAACCGCCGGGTACGGCGAACCGACGCCAGGATCGTTGCCATATCGAGCGGCACCAGGCTCACCGGATCGATCAGATCGACCGAGACACCAAGATCGCTGAGCAGGCTAGCCGCCCGCACGCATTCCATCGCCATATTGGAAATGCCGACGATGGTAATATCGTCGCCGCGCAGCATCTGCCGAGCTTGGCCGAAAGGAACCGTGTACGGCGCTTCCGGTACGAGGGCCTCGGTCGGGTACAGCAGACGGTGTTCCATGAAGATGACCGGATTATCGTCACGGATCGCGGCAATCAGGCACCCCTTGGCGTCGTAGGCGTTGGAGGGCGCAACGACTTTAAGGCCCGGCACATGCATGAACATCGCGTGCAGCCCCTGGGAATGCTGTGCGCCCTGCCCCCAGGATTTCCCGATCATCGAGCGCACCACCATCGGCACCTTCACCGACCCGCCGTACATGTAATGGGCTTTGGCCGCCATATTGACGAGCTGGTTCATGCAGAGCATGAGAAAATCCATGCGGATATGCACATGGATGGGGCGCATCCCCGCCATCGCCGCGCCGATGGCAACCCCCGTCATCGCGTCTTCCGACAGGGGGGTGGTGAAGCAGCGCTCCGCCCCAAACTCTTGCAGCAGGCCCTGGGTCGATCCTTGGATCGCCCGATGGTCATCGACATCGAGACCGAAGACGAAAACCTCGGGGTCGCGCCGCATCTCCTGCGCCACCGCCTCGCGCAGCGCGTCCACATAGCGCAGGCTGCGGGAATTGGGATTAGGCGAAGACATGATCGTAGAGTTCCTCAAGCGCGGGAAACGGGCTTTCTTCGGCATAGCGGACGGCCGCGTCGATCTCCACCGCGATTTCAGCGTCAATCGACTGTCGCGCCGCGTCGGGGAGCAGCGCGGCGAGACGCGCCACTTGATCCTTACGCTGCCAAGCCTCGAGATCGGTGCGGGCACGATAACCGGCGGCGTAATCCTCCGCCGGGCCGACGTGTTCACGCCAACGATAGGTATGGCACTCCAGAAAAGCGGGGCCCGCCCCGGCGCGGATACCATTGATCAACTCGGCAGCCGCAGCGCGGATTTCGAAGACATCGCCCGAGACGATACGGCGGGCAGGCATGCCGAAGGTCGCCACCCGCTCGGTCAGTTGATCCGCCGCCCAACGCCGCGTCAGGGGCTCGTGAATTGCGAGGAAATTATTCTCGCAGACGAACAAAATCGGCAGCTTGTGCAGGGCGGCGAAATTCAGCGTTTCGTAAACGCCGCCTTCCTCGCTGGCACCATCGCCGTAGAACACCGCCACCACCTGCCCGCGCCCCCGGCGTTTGAGCGCCAGGGAATAACCAGCCGCGACCGGCACATTCGAGCCGACCACGGCGGAGCACCCGAGAATCCCCTGCTCGAGCCCAACGAGATGCATGGAGCCGCCCTTGCCCCGCGCACACCCGCCGACCTTGCCGAACATCTCGGCCAGCATCGCGGGTAAATCGCCGCCCTTGGCGAGATAGGTCGCGTGGCCGCGATAGGTGCCAGAGACGATATCATCCGCCCGCAGCGTATCGCAAATGCCCACCGCAACCGCTTCTTGACCGATGGAGAGATGGATTGGGCTTTTAATCTTGTCGGTCGGGTAGATGTCCGCCACCCGTTCTTCGACGCGGCGAATCCGGGCAAGGCCCCGATAAAGCCGGGCTATCGTCTCCCGGTCGTTCACAGCCGCAGTGTCCATACCCATCCATCCTTCAATCCGCAGATTGGCCGCCCGTCATTACGGCAGAATTACGCTTCCCGCATCATCAATTCCCACGGCGACGCTGCGCAGCCGGGACAAGCGCGCCGCCAACGCCGCGCGCCGCGTAGGATCGATGAAAAAAACCATAAAGCCGCCGTTGCCCGCCCCGAGCAGTTTTCCGCCGCTGGCACCGCCTGCGATAGCTTCGGCATAGATCTCGTCGATAACGGAATTGGAGACCCCTTGCGCCAACTGCCGCTTCAGCATCCAAGAATGATGCAAGAGTTCGCCGAGGCGATGGGCGGGCAGATGCTCGTCGGTCAACCAGGCCGCGGCTTGATCCACCAGCGCCGCAATCCCATGCAACTGTGCCTCGCGCTGGTCGATATTTTCAATCTGCCGCCCGGCAATCTCCGAGGCGATGCGGAACATGCCGGTCGAAACCACCAGCAGCGACGCGCAAAGCTCTTCCCGGCGCCCGGCACTGAGCGATAGGGGCGTCACCTCGAAATCGCCCGAGGGATGAAAGCGGATATGATTGAGCCCCCCATAGGCGGCCCAAATCTGATCCTGGCTGCCCACATTCTCCCGGATCACCTGCTGCTCGATGCGAATCGCCTCTTGCGCCAACCACCGCCGGTCGGGGCGCTCGCCCGCTAAAGCCCGCACCGCATGCAGCAGCCCAACGACGAAAGAGGAGCTGGAGCCAAGGCCCGACCGCGCCGGCAGATCGGATTCATGCACCATCGCAAGGCCCGGTAGAACCCCCTCTTCCCCATAGATGGCACGGACCGCCGGGTGCTGAATGGCTGCAATCGTCTCGACCTGCTCCTGACGCGAATAGGTTATGTGATACCCGTTTGTGGCGTCCTGCATCGGCGTCAGGCGAATATAACAATATTTATCAATCGCCATACCCAGAACCGCGCCGCCGTGGCGTTGGCTCCAAAGCGGATAATCGGTGCCCCCTCCGAAGAGCGATATTCGAAAGGGCGTTCTCGTTACCACCATGCCGCAGCCTTTCTTCTCCCGCGTGTCGCCGGTTCCTTGGGGCACGCTGCCCTTCGAACAGGATGCGCAGAAAAAGCGCCGCCGCCCTTCATACGGCACCCTTTCTGGCGAAAACAACGGGAATTGTCTTCGCCAGGATGGCAATATCGTGCCACAAGGTCCAATTCTTAACATACCAAGTATCGAACATCACTCTTTGGGCATAAGACGTGTCGCTTCTACCGCTAACCTGCCAAAGGCCCGTGATTCCCGGACGGGTTTCCAAGTAAAACATCACGTCCCGCCCGTAGTAGGGTAATTCCTCTTCTGTCACGGGACGGGGGCCGACGAGGCTCATGTCGCCCCGAAGCACGTTGAGCAGTTGGGGAAGTTCATCAAGGCTGGTGGACCGCAAAAACCGCCCGATGGGCGTCACCCGTGGGTCATTGCGCAGCTTGAAATGCTCCTGCCACTCGGCCGCATCCTCGGGATGCTCCTGCAAATGCGTCTCCAAGACCTGCTGGGCGTTGGGCACCATCGTTCGGAACTTCAAGCAATCGAAAAGCCGCCCCCCCCGTCCGACCCGCCGGTGCCGGAACAAAATCGGGCCACCATCCCGCGCAATGAGCCAAGAAAACAGAATAAATATCGGCAAGAACAGCAGCATCATGAGGCTAGACATCAGAATATCAGAAACAAACTTCACTCGGCGGCGGATGGGTTGACCAAGGTTATTTTTTGCGACCAACATCATGAAATCTTGTCCAATAAAACTGAGCT
>NZ_JBILQX010000110.1:0-11573 GCF_044372965.1 Elstera sp.
CATCAAGTGCTTCGGGCGCTGCGGTTTCCGGGGGGAGCGCAGCGGTTGTTACCGGGTCGGCTGAGTCCCAGGCGGCAAGGTCGAACCCATCTTCGGAGCGGGGGGCATGCGTCGGAGCAGTCTCGTCCGACGCGGGCGATTTCGGGGCGTCGGACGCCGTTCCCTCGGTCGACAGAACGGCATCCTCCCCATCCAGGAAGGTGAAGTCGAGCGCGTCGAAGTCCATGCCGTCGCCGCCGACAGAAGTGTCGACCGCAGCGTCAGGAGCAGAGGGGGGCAGGGGTGAGACCATGACTGCGCCTGTCTAGAGGACCAATTAGTAGATCAGCTCGTCACCGCCCTTATCCGCGATGACGATTTCACCACGGGCGGCCAGGTCTTTGGCCATCTGAACCATATACATTTGCGCTTCATCGACGTCGCGCAGACGAACAGGCCCCATCGACGCCATATCTTCGCGCAACAGTTTGGCGGCGCGTTCGGACATATTGCTGAAGAACATATCGCGCAGGGTTTCGGAAGCCCCCTTCAGCGCCATACCCAGCTTGTCCTTTTCGGTCGCGCGCAGCAGCGTTTGAATGCCCGAACTGTCGAGACGGCTGAGGTCTTCGAAGGTGAACATCAAAGCTTTAATGCGTTCCGCCGAATCCTTATTGCGCTCTTCGAGCGAGGTCATAAAGCGCTGTTCGGTATTGCGGTCGAGGTTATTGAAAATATCCGCCATCTGTTCATGGGCATCGCGGCGATTGGTGCGCGCGAGATTGCTCATGAATTCGGTGCGCAGCGTCTTTTCAACGTCGTTCAGCACGTCCTTTTGAACGGCTTCCATGCGCAGCATGCGCATGACGACCTCAAGCGCAAAAGCTTCCGGCAACAGCGACAGAACCCGCGCGGCATGTTCAGCTTTGATCTTGGACAGAACCACCGCAACCGTTTGCGGGTATTCATTCTTCAGATAATTCGCCAGAACTTGCTCGTTCACATTGCCGAGCTTGTCCCACATGGTGCGACCCGCTGGACCACGGATTTCTTCCATGATCGTATCGACACGGTCTTTATCGAGAACCTTACTGAGCAGGCGCTCAGTGCTCTCGAACGACCCGGTGAGCGAGCCCGTCTGGCTGAACTGTTCAGCAAATTCGACAAACAGCCGCTCGACCACATTGGATGAAACCGTGCCGAGATTCGCCATGGTTTGGGAGATCTCTTTGATCTCCTCGTCATCCATCAGTTCGAATAGCCGCGCCGCATGCTCCTCGCCAATGGCAAGCATCAGTATGGCCGCTTTTTCAGGTCCGGTCAGAGACCGGAAATCCTCACGAACGCGCATGGCTCGGTTCGACCCTTACCGTTATTGACATAAGATACCCAGAAAGAGGGAGTGCATCGACGCGGCCCATTATGCACCAGATTCCTGGTACAGCCAGCCGCGCAGGATGGCCACAACATCTTCAGGATGCTTCTCGATAATTTCCCCGATCTTGCGCAGGCTGGAGGCTTTCACCCGGCCTTCGATACGATTGAGGTCGATCATTTCTTCAATACTATCGCCGATCTCGATGGCGGGGATCATGTCACGACCACCCCCGAGTTGCGGCAAACCGTTCGGCCCCAGAAGCTGCGCACCAGCCCCGGCGCTCGCCATCGTCGGCACCGCATCGAACAGGCGGGCCAGCAGCGGCCGGATGACCATGAGAACAACGAGGATGGCAACCAAACCCAGCACCGCGACTTGCGCATAGCGATAGAGTTCTTCACCCGTCATGCCCAGCAGGTACTTTTGCGGCGGCGGCACGTCGGCATCAAGCGACACGAAGGGCATATTCACCACTTCAACTTGACCTTCGGAGAGGCCCGCCGCCGACGCCACGAGTGACCGTATCGCTGCAATTTCCTGCGCGGTACGCGGCTCCAGCAGCACCTTGTTATTCTCATCAAACCCAGAGGTCTTGTGATCGACCAGCACAGCCACCGATTTCAGCGCAATCGCGCCTGGGTCGCGGGTCCGGTTGGTGATGCGCTTGCTGATTTCGTAGTTCAGCGTTTCTTCTGTCCGGTTGCTGCGCGACTGGGACGTGGTGGCACCGCCCGCCGTCGCCGACCCCGTCGGCAGATTGTTTGCAATCGTGACCGACGGGTTGCCGTCCGTTTCAGACTGTTCCGATGTATCGGCGACATTCTGGCTTGACCGCAGAACCTGCTGTTCCGGATTAAAAATCTCTTCGGTTTCGTTAACGCGGCTGTAATCGACCTCAGCAGAAGCTTCGACCCGAGCCTTGCCGAACCCAATGGAGCGTTCGACGAGGTTTTCGATCTGGCGCGACATCCGCTGCTCGTAAGCAACGCGCAACTCTTCCGACTGTTCGAGCATGGCACCGCTGCTGCCAGCGCTTACGCCGCCGCGGGCAAGAAGTTGGCCACGCTCATCGGCCACAGCGATCCGCTCGGGCTTTAGGTTCGGAACCGAAGCTGCGATGATATTCTGAATGGCGATGACCTGCGCTTTTTCCAGGCGCTGCGAATTTTGCATCCGCAGCAGCACCGAGGCGCTCGGTTCTTGGCGTTCGCGGGAAAAGAGTTCGCGGGTCGGCAGAACCAGGTGCACACGGGCGTCGCGAACATTGTCGATGCCGCGGATGGTACGACCAAGTTCGCCTTCGAGCGCGCGCAACTGGTTGATGTTCTGCACGAAGCTGGAGGTAGCCAAGCCCTGGGCTTGGTCGAAAATTTCGTAGCCAATCGAGCCGCCGGAGGGGATCCCTTCACCGGCCAGCGTAATGCGGGTCTTGGCGACCTGCTCCACCGGCACGTAGATCTGGGCGCCGTCGGCACGGATCTGATAGGCGATGTTCATCTGGTCGAGGCGCTGCGTGATCTTCGCTGCGTCTTGCTGGCTAAGGTCGCCATAGAGTAGCGCTGTTTCAGCACCACCCATCCGGGCGACGACATAGATCAAGAAGGCGATCAGAGCGACCACGATTGCGCCCGCAATCGCGAGGCGTACCGGACCGAGAGCCTTAATCTGCTGAATCAGGGCGTTCACGCGATCAACCTTTTGACAGCGGCCAGGACACGCAGTGAGACCTGCACCGGCTGGTTACGGGGCTGGATTGGGGTTACCGGGCGGCAATCCCCTATCCGTGATTCCATCTTTACCGCATTTTCGTCGAGATGGGTAAAAATTGTTGGGGTGAAGTGGAAATTTTTGCCTAAAGACGCGGACTTACCCGGTTTGGTGAGAGTGCCGGATCAAGAAGGCCACGCGCCGAGCGACCAATTCCGCAGCTTTCCAAAGCCGCCCCAGCCCCCACAAAGCGACAGATTTGTAAAAAAAACTTTAAGGCTTCACAATATCTTGATCGGGGAGGAGATGCCGTCGCCGCCGTCGCCGGAGCGCGGTTGAAGATCGGGTAAGCGATTTAGAAAAATCGACTCGATATATATTAAATAAAGCCTGTGTCGAATTTGAATTAAAAAAGCGGCCAGCAAAACTGACCGCTTTCTCGTTCCAGAATATCATAGCCCGTGAAGATCAGCCCCTATCAGGGGCAGGGCACTTTAGTTCTTGAGATCGCGCACGATCTCGATCATCGCGTCCGTCGTCGTCACGATCTTCGAGGCGGCTTGGTATCCGCGCTGGGTTACAATCATGTCGGTAAACTGATCGGCCAGATCGACGGTGGACTGCTCCAACTGCGCGCCCATCACCTTGCCCGCGCCATTGGTATCGGAAGCATTCACCACCGCATCGCCGCTGTTGGCCGTAACGCGGTAGGCGGTTCCGCTAACCGATTCCAGCCCATAATCATTGACGAAGGTCACGACGGGGATGGAGGCGACAGCAACGCGTTTGCCCTGATCAAAGATCTGGTAGAGCACCCCGTCATCGCCGACTTCAATGCCCGCAATGCCCAGCGGCCCGTGCCCATCGGTCGTAGAGCCGGAGAGGTTGCTCGCGCCGCCCATACCGGTAATTGTAGATTTCCCGGCGGCGTCTTTAAAACTGAAGCTTGGGCTCAAGGTGGCAACGGTGGCCCCCGTGGCGGTATTCGTAAAGGCCACTGAGCCCAGCGAGGTTGCGGCAGTCGGCGTGACCAACTGGCCGTTAGAGTCGAACGTCAGGGTAATAGGGGTGCTGGTGGTGGTTGCGGTCAAGCTCGTCCCATCGGGGCCGGTGCCGCCGGTATATTGGGCGGTCCAGGTTTGGGGGGCGGTTTTGGTCAGCGTGACTTCCAGCGCATAGGGCGTGCCCGTCGCATCATAGGCGGTCACCGACGATTTCAACGTGGTTCCCGGCGTCGTTGTCGTCGTCCCGGGAACAACATTGCCATTGGCATCGGTCGTATCAGCCGTGGTCGTTGTGACTGGAACGGCATCGGCGGCCGACAGGTTCCCCGTTAAGGTGATCGACGTGGACGCGGTTCCCGCAAGAACGGTAGTGGCGGGAACTTTGATCGGTTGCAGGCTGTTGAAGGCCCCGCCGCCGGTTCCCGTCGTCCCAGCAGGAATACCGAGAAGGGCAAAGCCCTTCGAATTGACGAGGAAGCCGTTTTTATCGACCGAGAAATCCCCCGCGCGCGTCACCAGACGCTCAGCCGTATTGGCAATCTGGCCGGTAGCATTGTCGATAGCCGAGGCGACCGGGAAAAAACCGCGCCCAGCGATAGCGAAATTCGTCGAGGTATAGGAGGTGGACAGAATGCCCTGCTGATCGATCCGGCTGAACTGCGACGCGACAACCCCGCTGCCAACACCGCTGTTGGAGGATTTACCGCCATTCACCAGATCGGAAAAGCGCGAATCCGAGTCCTTGAACCCAACCGTCCGCGAATTGGCGATATTGTTCGACAAAACCCCCATCGCCGTGCTTTGGGCATTCATCGCGGTTACGCCGGTAATCAGGGCCTTGCTGAAACTCATCATCGCACCTTTAGGCTGAACTTAGGGAAAGTGGGACCCTCCCCTTGCGCCGAGGCGCGAAGGGAGGGTTATCCGCCTTAACGCTTCAGGTTGATGATTTCCTGCAGCATTTCGTCCGAGGTCGTGATCGTCTTCGAGTTGGCGCTATAGTTACGCTGCGTCACGATCATATCGGTGAATTCTTCGGCGAGATCGACGGTGGAGCCTTCCAACGCACTGCCCTGAACGGTCCCGGCCCCGCCGATGCCGGAGAAGTTGGTCGTCGGCGACCCCGAAGCGTCGGTCTGGGCATAAAGATTGCCCGTGCGCGCATCCAGCTTATTCGGATCGGCGAAGGTGGTGATGGCGACGCGGGCAACGGCAAGGCGCTGACCATTATCGAACACCGCGCGGACTACACCGTCCTTATCGATGGCAACACCCGTCTTATAGCCAAAGCGCACACCATCTTGATTGATGAAGGAGGTGGCGAAAGCGTCCGACTGCTGGGTTACGCCATTCTTGGTGCCGACGGTACCGAAGTTGATGGTGGGGTTAAGCAGCGAGGCGCCGGTCGAACTGGGGCTTGAGAGGTTTACACCGGCGGTTGCCACTGCGCTGTTCAAGCGGGCGTTGGCATTTGCCGAAAAGCCCGAAATCGAACCGTTGGTATTGAATGAAAGAGTACCAAGGCGACTGGTATCCTTCGGTAAGCCCGTGAGGGGTTGCCCGGCGACGGCTGCGGCGTAGCGGGCCTGATCGGCGGTGTCGAGGCCAGCCGGGATAGTTTCGCTACCATTGTAAACCCAGCTATTCTGGGTCGTTCCAGAAATAGAGTCTACCGGGTTGCCCGAGGCGTCCGTCCGGCCAACAATGGTCATTTTCGTGACAAAAACATCCCACTGGTTGGCCGCGGTCTTAACGTAAGCAAGCTGCACATTATGCCCAACGCCCAAGCTATCGTAGAGCGTTACATCACTCGTAAAACCCGACTGGATACCGCTTGCGTTAGTCAAATCAAGCTGGGAGCCAGTGCTAGCGCTAGGGGTGCCCGTTGAAGACGACATACGCAGCTTGTATTGACTGGTCAGCGTCGGGTTTGCCGCGACCGGCGCGACAGCGCCATTGGCGAAGGAACCCCCTATGGTAAACGCAATCTGACCACCCGTGTTGCCTGTTGCCGTACTCCCTGCAACGGTTGCGTTAAAGTTCAACGTGCCTGCAGCCGTCACCTTCCCAAGCGTAACGGAACTGGCGGGTGTTGTCCCAACGTTAAGGGTCACATCGTAACCACCCGCAGTATCGTTCGTGAAGGTGATGTTGGAGGTATAGTTCGCAACAGCCGGGCTGCGGGCCGGATCGTTAACCGGATCGGCAACGCCGCCCGTCATAGTGTAAACGTATGGGCCACCGGCCGGCGGAAAGGGGATTGCCGAGCCAGCCGGAAGATTAAACGTGTAAGCATTCGTCGGCGGCGCACTCGTCGCAGGCAAATTCGCCCCAATCGAAACCGTGCTGGTTGCCTTCGCGCTGCCCGTGATCGAGCCAACGCTGATGGCGCGGAGTTGATCGACCGGCAAGGTCGCCGTCGGCACGTTACCCGCGGCATCAGCCGGAACGCCGAGCAGATATTCGCCGCTGGCTGAGGTGAGGAACCCTTCCGAGTTGGTGCGGAACGAGCCCGCGCGGGTGTAGAGGCGTTCAGTGCCGGTCGGGACCGAACCGTTGCCGCTGACGGACGATGCGACGGCGAAGAAGCCGCGCCCAGCGATGGCGATATCCGTGGTCGACGCCGACGAGTTGATGAGGCCTTGCTGGTCGATCAGTGCAACCGTATTGGCCTTCACGCCGCCGGGGGCATAGGTGGCAGCCGAACCAGACTTCGTTACCAAGGTTTCGAAATCTGCCACGCTGCGCTTATAGCCGATGGTATTGGCGTTCGCGATATTGTCCGAAATCATCGCCATGCTCGAGGCTTGCGCTTTCAGACCCGTAACACCAGCTTTCAGGGAGCCGTAGATGCTCATGATTCTCTCCTAGCCTCGAATGCTTCGATAGATTTGGGGTAGCTTCTGGGGGTTAACCGCGAACGGCTACGATTTTGTCGAGATAGATGTAAGCGTCCTGACCGACTTGAAGCTGAACACCATTTTCGGTGCTGCCGATGTCCTTCACCCGGTTCACCGTGGTCAGTTTCGCGTCGATCGGATTGCTCTTCTCGTCGGTGATGAGTTTGTCGTTGGCGTCATAGGCATAGATCGCCACGCTGTAAGTCCCTGCCGTAACCGGCTGGTTCTTTTCGTCGCGCCCGTCCCAAACCACCGACTTACGGCCTGCGGTCGAGTCGATCTTGAGCACGCGCACCAGCGTGCCGCCATCGTCGAAAATGCGGGCTTCGGCGCGGTTTACCGCATCGGCGAAGGTATACCCAAAGCGCGGCTTCGGCGTTTCCGTCAGCGTGATCTTGCTGGTTGGAAGGTCAATACCGACCGAAGCCCCCGTAGAATCGACGGCGCTCATGATAAGATTATAGGTGCCGACCGGCAGCAGCGAACCGTCGGTCTTACGACCATCCCAAGCAATCGTATGGCTACCGGCTTTACCGTCGGGCGAGAGGGTACGAACGATATTGCCGTTCTCGTCTTTCAGCACTGCCGTTACCGTGCTGGCATCCTTGGTCATCCAATAAGTGATGCTGGCGGGGGATTCTACCGTCAGGGCCGAGCCTTCGGCTTCGACATTCTTGCCGATATAGTTCGACGCCTGCAGCACCTGGGCGGCTTGGTTTGACGTCAGCAGCTTATCGAACTTGGCATTCAAGTTGATTTGCTGTTCGACCTGGCTGAACTGCACAAGTTGATTGGTGAACTCACTCGAATCGGTCGGATCCAGCGGGTCCTGATTCTTCAACTGCGTCGTCAGCAGCTTCAGGAAGTTATCGTAGGTCGAGGCCACCGAATTGCGAGAATCGATGGTCTTTTGCGACGCGCCGTTCAGTTCGGAGAGATTGCCGAACATATTCGACGTAGTGCTGCCGGTCGTTGCCATGGTTCGTCCTCTATTCCCAGCGGTCCCGTTAAATACGGATATCGATCACGCCCAAACCGGGCACGACGCTTTGTTGTGTCGGCGCGGTCACGTTTGGTTCAATTTCGGCATCGGCCAAAAGATCCCCATTCGCATCGCGGCCCCGACGGTCCTCGCGGCCAAAGCCGCCATTTTCTTGCGCCTGCTCGCGCAGGGCGAAATTCAGTGAATTTTGGTCCGGATTAAGGCCGGTATCGCGCAGCGCTTGTTCTAACTGCCCCGCATCGCGGCGAAGTTGTTCGAGCGCGGCGGGGTTATCCACCAGAACATTGGCAGTCAGCCGACCGTCTTCGCGCACATCCACATCGATGGTGACCCGGCCCAAATGTTCGGGGCGCAGATCCATGATCACGCGACCGCCGCCGTTAGCTGCTGTCTCGACGAGCCGCGTCCCCACTTGCTGTACGACCGGCGTTTGGAAAACCGGCGAATTCGGGCGCGCGGCTGTTTTAGCGGCGGGCGCTGCATTGCCCGTGGTCGCCGCATTATTCACCACCGCCGCCGTGGCCGACACTGAATTAGGCGCTTTTATGGTATCCGATTGGGGGGCAGTCGTTGCGGCGGCAAGGCTAGCCTCGGCAGCCGCAACTTTCAGCCCCGCTTTGAACGCCTGAATTGGGCCCGAAAGCGAAGCTTCGTCGCGGATCAGCGAGACCTGGCTATCGGCGAAGCGCGCCGCCAGCCGTTCGCCCGCTTGCGCGCGCTCTTGCGCTCGTTCGCGCCCACGCTCCGCCGGAGATTGATCCTGACGGTTTTGATCCTGCTTGGTCTCTGCTTCCGTCGCGGGCGCGGCGGCAGCGTCCGTCGTCGGCAGGCCGGCGAGGGTTTCGGCATCCTGCGGCGCGACGGCATCGGCCTGCGGTTTCGGTGCGGCGGCTTTGGCCTTCGGCTGCGCGTCCGTCACAACGGGCGCGACGAGCGCGGTTTGCGCTGCAACGGGCTGCGCTTGCGTTTCCGGTGCCGTGTCGACCGCCTGTGGTGCCGGACCGCTTTCCGGTTTGGCGACCGGCGCGTCGGCTTCCGTGCCCCCTTCACGGGCGACGACGGTCAGCGTCTCGATGATCGCATCTGCCGCATTGGTCTGAACGGGCGTGGTTTGAGGCGCGGGGGCTGGATTGGTCGGCGTTGCCGAGGTGGGCCACGGCGTTGTGGAGGCAGAGGGGCCGGGGGGCAATGCTTGCGGCGCGAGGCCATCTTGCATCGCGGGTAGGGATTCCTCGACAACCGGGGCCGTCGCGGCGGCCAGCACATCGTCGATGATCGTTTGCGGCAGGGGGATCGGTTCCTGTTGCGACAGGTCGGTTTCAGTCGGAACCGCTTGTACCGCACCCGCTTGCGCCAGCAGAGCCGCCTGCGGTACGCGCTGCGTTTCGAGATAGACCGACAGCGGTAAGACGGGGAGGGGCGTTGCTGCAACCGGCGCGGCATCGGCTTCGCTATCGGGAGCAGTCGCCTGAGTATCGCTCTCTGCGTCCGGGGTGACCGCTTCATCCGAGGGGACGGTCGGCTGAGCCGATGGGGCGGTTACGTCTTCGGCGACTGGCGCGGTGTCGGCAATATTTGCCGCTTCGACCGCATCGACCTCCTCCAAAGCCTCTGCCCTTTTATCGGGATCGGGTTTTGATGGGGCGGGAGCGGCCTCGAGCTTCTCGGGCGCTTTTGATGGCGCTTCAGCCCGGTTCGAACTCCGAGCGGCAGGCTTGGCGGCGGGCTTTTCCGCAGGCGTCGCGCGGTTGGTCGCATCAAGCAGCGACTCGAAATGACGGACGGACTCAGGCGAGGCCCGGCCTTTCAATTTCGTCGCATCGGCATTTACGGAAGCACCCGTAAACCCCAGTCCTAAGCGATCTACTTGCGATGTCTTAACCGGCGTAGAAGCCATGGTTGATAACCTCCATCAGCGTTGCCCCTTGTTCTGCATGTTGCGTGCCAATCTGAACAACGCCTCTGATACCCATGATAAATAACAGATAATTATGGAAAGGGCGAGTGGAAACTACCTGCGGCACACCGAAAAACCAATCCGGTCGTCCTGATTCGATCACGACGGAGCCCCTATCGGGAACTTCTTGCCCAGTCAAATGCGGCTAAGGGGCTGAATTTTGAACGAGAGGGCCGCTTACGCGGCGGGGTTCAGGCACCCCAGAATGATATGATCTGCCCAACTATCATCGAGACGCCAATAGCGGGGCAACCGGGCTTCCACGGCCCATCCGGCCTTCACAAATGCCCGTACCGAGCCGTCATTACCGCCATAACACCCTGCATACAGGCGATTCAGGCGCAGCTGCTCGAAGGCGTACCGGGTGAGGGCCGCAATCGCTTCCGTCGCAAGTCCGCGGCCCCAAACCGATTTATCGCCGATCAAAAGGCCAATATCGCCGCGCGCATGTTCCCGGTTGACGGGGCCAAGTTTAATATTGCCGACGTGACGGCCCGCCCGACCATCGTCGCCCTTAAAAAACATCCCCAACAAAAGAGCGTCGGGATTTTGATTCATACTGTGTATGAAGTCGGCAAGACTTTCCGGCGTGTGTCTGCCGAAGCGTGCTTCAAGAAAGCGTAGGATTTCGGCATCCTGCATCCAAGCCAGATAAGGGCCGGTTGCGGCGCTTTCATCGAGCGTGCGTAACCAAAGCTGAGGGGTTTCCAGCGCGCCGGTGAAAATCATCCCTATCTCCGCAAAACATGGCCGCAGCCGAGCAGATACTGTCGAAGTTTGACGATGTTATTGTCGGAGAAGACGAGCATGGTTCCGAGCCCTAAAGCCTCGACGCCTGCCGCCATCGCCGCGTCCAGGTGATCCAGCGCTCCGGCCCCGCCTTCCAGAATGATCGGCACCGAAACCGCATCGGCGATCAGGCGGTAAAGATCAAGATCGAAGCCGAGGCGCGTCCCTTCCCGATGCACCGCCATAAGACGAATCTCGCCCGCGCCGCGATCCACGGCTTCCTTCGCCCAGGCAGTCGGCGTGCGATTCGCCACAATCGTGCCCGTGCGATAGTCGTAGAGGGAATAGGCGCCGGTCTCATCTTGAAGGATATCGAGCCCTAGCACGACCGCCTGGGCACCAAAGCGCCGGGCGACGGCATCGAGCAGGGCCGGATTATCGAGGGCCGGCCCCGTAAACGCTAGTTTGTCGGCCCCCGTGTGCATCGCCTTTTGCGCCAGATCGAAATTGATCAACCCGCCGCCCAAGGTGAGCGGCATGGTGCATTCTTCGGCGACTTTAGCAAAAGCTGTAAAATCCGGCGCCCGACCTTCGCGGCTGGCATCGATATCGACCAACAGCACTTCATCGGCATCTTGAGCGGCGTGGGCGCGGGTGATGCTGGGAGGGTTGCCCGCGTCGCGGTGCTCGCCATAGCGCACCCCTTTGACAAGACGGCCTTGGCGGAGCAGTAAGGTAGGGATCAGGCGGCGGGTCAGCATAAAGGATTAGACCTTCCAACGCATGAAATTGGCGATCAGTTTCTCGCCCTCCACCTGGCTTTTTTCCGGGTGGAATTGCGTTGCGAACACCGTTTCGGTGCGAATAGCGGCGGGCACGGGGCCGTCGTAATCGGCCTCCCCCGCCAGCACGGCGG